>JBDSGH010000241.1:0-4524 GCA_039919095.1 Sphingomicrobium sp.
TCGGAATAAGCGATTCGCGCGGCGTGGCGCAGGTCGCAGCCAAGGCCGATGGCGAGCAGGCTGTCGTCGCGCAAATCGGGGCGGATCGGCCGCTCGATCGTCCGGCTGAGGGTGAAATAGCGCTGGCCGTCGGGCGTCTCGATGATCTGGCGGATGGTCTGGCCGGGCGTCTGGAACGCGGCGTGGAGGTTCCACCGCGGGCAGGTCCCGCCGAAGTGCGAGAAAGGGAAGCTCTCGCCAGCGTAGCGTTTCGAGATGTTGCCGGCCGGGTCGACCCGCAGCATGAAGAACGGCACGCCGCGCGCGCCGGCCCGGCCGAGCGTGGTGAAGCGGTGCGCGACCTGCTCGACGTTGGCGCCGAACTGGCCGCACAGCCGGTCGATCGCGTAGCGGTGTTCTTCGGCCGCGCGGAGGAATTTGCCGTAGGGCATCATGATTGCGCCGGCGGCGTAATTGGCGAAGCTCATGTGAAGCAGCCGCCGGCTGCCGGCGTCGGGCGGGCGAGCCGCCTCGACCATGCGGTCGATGATCCCGGCGAATTCCATCAGCGCCAGTTGATAGGCAAGGCCGAAGGTGCGGTTCTCGGGCCGAAGCAGGCCCGACAGCATCAGCGAACGGCGCTGCGCATCATAATGCTGGCTGGCGTCGTCGAGCATTTCGGGCGGGACGACCTTGGCCTCGATGCCATAGGCCTCCTTCAGGCGGCGGCGCAGAGGTTCGGCCACCGACAGCGGGTCGGTCAGCCCCTGGCCGAGCGTCTCGGCGCCTTCCTCGAGCTCGGGGAAATGGTTGCGCTGGGCCTGGATGTGGTCGCGCACCCAGGTTTCGGGGGTGATCAGCGCGCGCGGGTCGCTGCTGCTCTCGCCGGCCGGCTGGCGGTGGAGCTCGCGCAGCGCGGTGTAGAGCCGGGTGATGCCCTCGGCGACCGACGGCGCGTTGTCGGCCAGTTCGATCAGCTCGGAGCGGCCGACCCCGAGATCGGACAGGATCCCGTCGGCGAAGATTTCGGACAGCTGGTTGGCGCCGGCGGCGTCCCCGCCCTCCGATGCGAAGGCTTTGACATCGACGTCGAACGATTCGGCCAGGCGCAGCAATATGCCGGCGGTGACCGGACGCTGGTTGCGCTCGAGATGGTTGAGGTAGGACGGCGAAATGCCGAGCTGCTCGGCCATTGCGCTCTGGTTGAGGCCGCGGTCGCGGCGGAGGCGCTTGAGGCGGGCGCCGAGTAACAGCTTGCGTTGGGCCATAATGGTAAGATTGTGAAGAAATTCACAAACAACACAAGTCATTTTCTGTCATCTCTGCTCTTTTCGCTGAGCTTTTATTCCCCGCTTGAGGTTTCCTTTGCGAAACAACGACTCGGGAACACAGAATGTCGGATTTCAGCCAAGTAGTGAGCGCTCCTCCAGGGCGGTTCGCCAATATCGAACGGCCGTACAGCGTGGACGACGTGCTTCGGCTGCGGGGTTCATTCCCGATTGAGCACACTTTGGCGCGGCGTGGCGCATTGCGCCTGTGGGAATTGCTCAACCAGGATGAGCCGGTCCGCGCGCTCGGCGCCGTGACCGGCAACCAGGCGATGCAGATGGTCCGCGCCGGCCTGTCGGCGATCTATCTGTCGGGCTGGCAAGCGGCGGCCGACGCCAACACCGCTGGCGCGATGTATCCCGACCAATCGCTCTATCCCGCCAACACCGGCCCCGAGCTGGCGCGGCGGATCAACCGCACGCTCGCCCGCGCCGACCAGATCGAACATCTCGAAGGCGGCGCCCAGCGCGACTGGTTCGCGCCGATCGTGGCCGATGCCGAAGCCGGCTTCGGCGGGCCGCTGAACTGCTACGAGATCATGAAGGCCTATATCGAAGCGGGCGTCGCCGGGGTCCATTTCGAGGATCAGCTGGCGTCGGAAAAGAAGTGCGGCCACCTCGGCGGCAAGGTGCTGATCCCGACGCAAGCCGCGATCCGCAACCTCGACGCGGCGCGCCTCGCCGCCGACGTCGCCGGGGTTCCGACCATGCTCGTCGCCCGCACCGATGCCGAAAGCGCCAAGCTGATCACCAGCGACGTCGATCAGCGCGACCAGCAATTCCTCACCGGCGAGCGGACCACCGAAGGCTTCTTCCGCCTGCGCGAAGGGTCGGGCCTCGACCATTGCATCGCCCGCGGCCTCGCTTTTGCACCCCACGCCGATTTGCTGTGGTGGGAAACCTCCCATCCCGACCTCGACGATGCGCGCGCCTTTGCCGAAGCGGTCCACGCCCAATATCCAGGCAAGCTGCTGGCTTATAATTGCAGCCCGAGCTTCAACTGGGCGGCCAAGCTCGACAGCGCGACCATCGCCAAGTTCCAGCGCGAGCTCGGTGCGATGGGCTACAAGTTCCAGTTCGTCACTTTGGCCGGCTTCCACGCGCTCAACCACGGCATGTTCGAACTCGCCTCGGGCTACCGCGATCACGGCATGTCGGCCTATTCGGAGCTGCAGCAGGCCGAGTTCGCGTCCGAGGCCCAAGGCTATACCGCGACCCGCCACCAGCGCGAGGTCGGCACCGGCTATTTCGACGCCATCGCTACCGCCATCTCGGCCGGCCAGGCATCGACCATGGCACTCAAGGAATCGACCGAAGCCGCCCAGTTCGTCGCTGCAGAGTGACCAGGGCGGCCGAGTAAGCAGGAGGACAGCATGGGACAGCGGTACTGGGTGATTGGCGGCGAATATCGCAATTGCCAATTCGACGAGGTGCTCCCCGGCACCGAAGAGATTTCCGGCCCGTTCCCCAGCGTTATCCGGGCGCGCACCGAATGGCAGCGGTTGACCTTCCGCGACCGGGCGTTTGCGACCACCCGCTACGTGATCACCCAGGAAGCGCATGTGTGACCAACGTGATTGACCGGCCGCGGGTCGCGGCCGCGCCATCCAGTGTCGCTGGCGCCGACTCCATCCTGTCGCCCGACGCGCTCGATTTCATCGCCGACCTGCACGTCCGCTTCGATTCGCGCAGGCGCGCATTACTGGCCGCGCGGGCCGACCGGCAGGCGCTGTTCGACGCTGGTGAAATGCCTGATTTCATTGAGGAAACGCGCGACATTCGGGAGGCCGAATGGAGCGTTTCCACCATACCCCGCGACCTCTTCGATCGGCGCGTCGAAATCACCGGCCCAACGAATGCCAAGATGATCATCAACGCGCTCAATTCGGGCGCCAAGGTGTTCATGGCCGATTTCGAGGATGCCACTTCGCCAGTGTGGGACGAACTGGTCCAGGGCCAGGTCAATCTGCGCGACCGCTGGCTCGGCAAACTGGACTTCACCGATCCCGACAGCGGCAAGCGCTATGCCATCAATGACGATCCGGCGGTGCTGATGGTGCGCCCGCGCGGCTGGCACCTCGACGAGCGCCACGTCACGGTCGAAGGTCAGCCAATCGCCGGCGCCTTGTTCGATTTCGGCCTCTATTTCTGGCACAATGCGCGGCCCGCATTGTCGGCCGGCTCGGGCCCTTATTTCTATCTGCCCAAGCTCGAAAGCCGCCACGAAGCCGAATTGTGGAACGACGTGTTCGCGCTGGCCGAGCAGCGCCTGCGGCTCGAGCGCGGCACGATCAAGGCGACGGTGCTGATCGAGACCTTGCCCGCGGCGTTCGAGATGGACGAAATCCTGTTTGCGCTGAGGGCCAATATCGTCGGCCTCAATTGCGGCCGCTGGGACTATATCTTCAGCTACATCAAGCGCCTTGGCCGCAATGCCGACCGGCTGACTCCGGACCGTTCGGCGATGACCATGGATCAGGCGTTCCTCGCCGCTTATTCGTTGCGCCTGATCGCCACCTGCCACCGCCGCGGCGCGTTCGCGATGGGCGGCATGTCGGCCTTCATTCCGGTCAAGGGCGACGCGGCCGCCAATGACCTGGCATTGGCCAAGGTCCGCGCCGACAAGTTGCGCGAGGTCGGCAACGGCCACGACGGCACCTGGGTCGCGCATCCCGGGCTGGTCGCGGTCGCCTTGGACGCGTTCGAGGCGATGGACGGCCCCAACCAGCTGGCCAAGATGCCCGACGCGGTTCCGGGCCGCGACGCCATGCTCGAGCTCCACACGGGCGAGCGCACCGAGGAGGGCGCGCGCGAGAACATCCGCGTCGGAGTCCAATATCTCGCCGCCTGGCTCGGCGGGAAGGGCGCGGTGCCGCTCTACAATTTGATGGAAGACGCCGCGACCGCCGAAATCTCGCGCTCGCAATTGTGGCAATGGCTGAAGTTCGAAGCGCCACTGTCCAACGGGGCGAAGTTCACCCGCGAGTTATTCGACCGCCTGTTCGACGCGGAAGTCCGGGCGCTGGCCGACGTGCCGAACATCGAGGTAGCGGCGGCGCTGTTCCGCCAGATGGTGGCGGCCGACGAGTTCGAGGAATTTCTCACCCTGCCCGCCTACGAATTGCTCGACTGACCTCACCTCTTGCACCCGTCATTCGTTGACTCAGGCAGATGCTGGGCGCACGCCCGGTGACGCGCGAGGGGCTGAAGAGTCGCG
>JBDSGH010000242.1:0-2968 GCA_039919095.1 Sphingomicrobium sp.
TATGGCGATCGCCGGCCGCACCTCGTCGCACTGCTTGTGCCCGATCCCGAATATGCCGGTGGGGCGGACCTCCAGCACAGCCTTGGTGCAGCCGTCGACCGGGTCAACAAGGAGCTGTCGATCGTCGAGAAAGTCCGCCGCTTCATCGTCGCCGACGGCGCGTTCACGATCGACAATGAGCAGCTCACGCCGTCAATGAAAATCCGCCGTCACGTGCTCAAGGCGGCGTACAGCGACCGGCTCGACGCGCTCTACAAGAAATAGCGCGCTTAGGCCTCAGCGGCGGGGCGGCGTGTAGGGCACGAAATCGCCCAGCACGCAGCTGCCGACGGTCATCCCGGAGCTGGTGTCGAGGATCTGCGCGATATCGCCGCGGCACAGGCCGAGCCCGCCCGACGTGCGCGTCACCAGCGCGTAGAAGCCACTGCCGAGATTGGAGCAGGCGCCGCCCTGGAAGTCGTTGCGATAGGCCGTCCGGCCGTCCTTGAAGACCACCGTATTGTCGTCGATCACGACCATGTCGTTGGCGCGGTAATGGGGCAGGCAGTTGATCGGCTTGCCCGCCGCCTTGCCGGCCAAGACCTTGTCGAGATGGGCCTCGGCCTCGGCCGTGCGGCCGGGTTGCGGGGCGGTCGAGCAAGCACCGATGGCGCCCGCCATGAGAAGCAGAGACATGCACCGCATCGCAAATCTCCTTGCAGTGTGCGTGGTCATTCCATCAGCGCCCGGCCGGATTAACGAAAGCTGTCTTTGTCGGACCGCAGCCGGGCAAATTGCTCCCAGTCCGAAGCCCGCACGAACGGGTTGGTCGCGCGCTCCTCGGCGACCGTGGTGGGCAGGGTGATGTGGCCGGCCGAGCGCAGGCGTTCGACCTCATCCAGCCGCGCCGCGATTGCCATATTGTCCGGCTCGGCGTGGGCGGCGAAGCGCGCGTTGGCGAGGGTATATTCGTGGCCGCAATAGAGCGCGGTGTGGTCGGCCAGTGCTGCCAGCCGCTGGAGCGAGGCGTACATCTGCTGCGGCGTTCCCTCGAACAGCCGGCCGCAGCCCATCGCGAACAGGGTATCGCCGACGAACGCGACGCGCGCGTCGTCGAAGTGCAGCGCGACATGGCCGAGCGTATGGCCGGGGATGGCGATCACTATTCCGCGATGGTCGCCGATCCGCAGCTCGTCGCCATCGGCCAGCGCGATGTCGCGGCCGGCAATCGTCTCGGTCGCCGGCCCGGACACGGTGCAGGCGCCGCCCGAGTCGTGCACCGCCGCCTTGACCGCCGCATTGCCGCCGGTGTGGTCGGGGTGCCAATGGGTGTTCCACACCTGGGTGATTGCCCAGCCGCGGCGACTGGTCTCGGCCAGCGCCGGCGCGGCGTCACCCGGATCGACCATCGCGGTCTCGCCGCTGGCCCGGTCGTGGACCAGCCAGATGTAATTGTCGGTGAAAGCCGGGACGGCGACAATCTCGAGCATTACCATTCCCCCGTATTGGGCATCGACGCCCACGGTTCGGCGGCCGCCAGCGAATCGCCCTTCTGGAGCAATTCGATCGAGATTCCGTCGGGCGAGCGGACAAACGCCATGTGGCCGTCGCGCGGCGGCCGGTTGATGGTTACGCCCGCCGCCATCAGCTGCTCGCACGAGGCGTATATGTCGTCGACCTGGTAGGCGAGGTGACCGAAATTGCGGCCGCCGGGATAATCGCCCTGGTCCCAATTGTGAGTCAGCTCGACCTCGCCGCCCGGATCGCCCGGAACACCCAGAAAAATCAGCGTGAAGCGGCCCTGGGGCACCTCCATCCGGCGCCGCTCCTCGAGCCCGAGGCGTTGGAAAAATGCAACGGTCGCCTCGGGATCGGACACGCGCAGCATCGAATGCAGGAATTTCATTTGGCCTCGCTCAAGTCATCGCTATTATTGCACGGTTCGTCGACAACCGTGACCGGCAATCGTGACCGGTGGCTGTCATCATACGACGAACGCAGGGTACAAGAACATGCTTCAGACATTGCAGGGCAGCCGTGCCGTCCTTCTGGGCGCGGTGGCGATCTTCTCGATGGGCCTGACGACCAGCGGTTATGTGCTCGGCGACGGCCTGCGGCGCGCCAAGATGGCCGAGCGGACCGTTACCGTGCGCGGCGTATCCGAGCGCGACGTGACCGCCGATCTCGCCACCTGGACGGTGTCCTTTTCCGACGAGGGCACGACGCTCGCGCCGGTCCAGGCGTCGGTCGACGACAAAAGCCGCGCGGTTCGCGCCTTCTTCATCAAGGCCGGGTTCGAGCCGGACGAGGTCAGCGACACCGCGATCAGCGCCAGCCAGCAATATGACAAGGACCGCCAGCAGGAGCGGGTCACGGTCAGCCGCTCGATCCAGCTGCGCAGCCGCGACGCGATGCGGGTCCGCGCGGCCTATGCGCGCCAGTCCGAGCTGATCCGCGACGGCGTGCCGATGAGCGGCTCGTATGTCAGCTACGTGTTCACCCGGCTCAACCAGCTCAAGCCGCAAATGATCGCCGAGGCCAACCGCAATGCCCGGTTGAGCGCCGAGCAGTTCGCGCGCGACAGCGGCTCGGCGGTCGGCCGTATCAAGACCGCCAGCCAAGGCTATTTCACGGTCGGCGCGCGCGACGGCGACAGCTGCGAGGATTGCGGCTCATCGGGCAACGGCTCGCCGTTCCAGAAAGTCCGGGTGGTAACGACGATCGACTACGACATCGGCTAGCGCGACGGGCCAGCGGGCCAGCGGGCCAGCAGGCCAGCAGGTCGGCGGGCGACGCTAGGGCGTGGTCTTGTGCGTCACCGGCACGGTGAGCATGGCGATCGCGTCGCGCGCCGCCTTGCCGACCTGCCCCTGGGGATCGAACTGCGCCGCCTGGTTCCAATAGGTCCGGGCCTGGGCGTCGTCGCCGGCGAAATGCGCGACATGGCCGGCCTCGAACAGGATCGAGGGGTCGGCCGGCGCCATGCTCA
>JBDSGH010000243.1:0-2542 GCA_039919095.1 Sphingomicrobium sp.
CGCTTGGCGATCGCCTGGCTATCGGACAGCAAGGCGCTCTCGGTGATCTCGACCGTGATTCGATTGGGGTGGATGCCGGCCTGGGCGATCTCGTCGAGCAGCCATTTGGCGTAGCCCGATCGGGCCAGGTCCTGCGGCAGTAGATTGATCGACACGTGGAGGTTCTTGAGGGACCCTTCCCACGATGCCGCCGCCTGCAGCGCCTTGCGCTGGACCAGCCGCGACAATCGTTCGGACAGCCCGGCCCCGGCGGCACGCTTGAACAGGGCCTCGGGGGTTGCTGCGCCGGCCCATCGGGCCAGCGCCTCGGCGCCGACGATCGCGCCCGTGCGCGGATCGATCTGGGGCTGGAACAACAGCGAAATCTGCTGGTGGGCGATGACCGCTTCAAGCGTCTGGTCACGCAATTGGACCACGGGCGCCGGACCTTTTTGGTCCGACGCCCGCTGTCCCCCCGAAGACTTGCGAAACCAGTTGATCATGGCCCCTGCTACCGCTCGCCGGCGGGTCCCGGAAGCGGCCAGACGGCGCCGACCCACAACGGGACAGTGACGCACCTCGCCAAAGTCCCTATGCTGGCACGGAATTTTCGATCGAAAGGCGATGAGTAACCGCGTGTGACCGCCCAAGCCCCCCCGCTTGCCGACGAGGAGGTCGATCGCGACCTCGCCGCCCGTCATATCGGGCTGCTGTCGTCGCACACGCCGGCGGCCAAGGCCGGTGAGGCGATCCTCCGCCGCCGCTACGTTTGGGCCGAGGTCGATGACGCCGAAGTGCTGGTCGCGATCGGCGGCGACGGCTTCATGCTCCAGACGCTCCACCACATGCTCGAAAGCAGCCGCCCGCGCCCGGTGTTCGGGATGAACCGCGGCACGGTCGGTTTCCTCATGAACGAATGGCGCATCGACCAGCTCGCCGAGCGCATCGCCAAGGCCAAGGCGATTCGCGTCGCCCCGCTCGAAATGGTCGCGACCACGGTCAGCGGCGAGCGCTTCACCCACGCCGCGATCAACGAAGTGTCGCTGCTGCGCGAAACCCGCCAGACGGCCAAGATCGAAGTGCTGGTCAACGGCCGCGTGGCGATGCCCGAGCTGGCCTGCGACGGCGTGCTGGTGGCAACCCCGGCCGGCTCGACCGCCTACAATCTGTCGGCGCGCGGGCCAATCCTGCCGCTCGCCGCGAAAATGCTCGCGCTGACCCCGATCAGCCCGTTCCGGCCGCGCCGCTGGTCGGGCGCGATCCTGCCCGACGATACCGCGGTCTGCTTCAAGGTGATCGAGCCCGACAACCGCCCGGTTTCGGCGGTCGCCGACCAGTTCGAGGTGCGCGACGTCGCCAAGGTCGAAGTGAAGCTCGATCGCGAGCGCTCGCTGACCCTGCTGTTCGATCCCGAGCACGCACTCGACGAGCGCATCGCGATGGAGCAATTCGCCACCTGATGCCCTTGCCTTCGCGGGCGGCTGCGCTATTTACGCGCCTCGCTTCCACCCGAAGTGTTCCCCGGTAGCTCAGCGGTAGAGCGTTCGACTGTTAATCGAATGGTCGCCTGTTCGAATCAGGCCCGGGGAGCCACTCCCTCCACATCGAACCTTGTTGCAAGCGCCGCGCAACCATCGCGCTCCTATCCCCGCCGGCCAGCGACGGGAGGCGGAATGTTCCAGATTGCCTATTTCAGCACGGCCGCGGAGCCGCAGAGTGCGGCGCTGATCGACGCCATCCTGGTCAAGTCGCGGCTGGATAATCTGCGCGACGACATCAGCGGGCTGCTGGTCGCGGGCGGCAATCGCTATCTGCAGGTGATCGAAGGGCGGCGCCAGGCGGTCGAGGCGCTCTACGGCCGGATCCGCGCCGACCATCGCCACCTCGCCGTCACCACCCTCGTTAAGCGCAACGTGCTGGTGCGCTGCTTCGACGGCTGGGCGATGGCCTATCGGCGCGAGGCCGGCCTGGCCGAATTCGACAGCTTCCCGCAAGTGCTCGGCTATCTCACCGACCAGGTCGCCGACCTGCGGCTGCGCGGCCAGATCCGCCAGTTCGCCAAGTCGTTCATCGCCCAGCCGGTGGCGACCGCGCCCGAGCTGTGGCGGATGGCGAGCTAGCGCGTTGTGGCGGGGGTGAACGAAGCGGCCGGGATCTAGGAACCCGACCGCTCCGGCGAGACGCGTTCATGTCCCGAAAGACCGTCCCGCATGGGTTGCAACGCACCTGCCGGCGCCCCGCTCCGCGCCGTGCCAGCGTGGGACAATCAGCCTTCGATCGCGGCCATCAGGCTGGCGTTGCCGCCGGCCGCGGTGGTGTCGATGCAGGTCACCCGCTCGGTCGCGAAGCGCGCGACATAATGCGGCCCGCCGGCCTTGGGCCCGGTGCCGCTCAGCCCCTCGCCGCCGAACGGCTGGCTTTCGACCACCGCGCCGATCTGGTTGCGGTTGACGTAGAAATTGCCGACCCGGGCATGGGCCTCGACGTAATCGCGGACGGTATCGATCCGGCTCTGCAGCCCAATGGTCAGGCCATAGCCGGTCGCATTGATCGCATCGACCAC
>JBDSGH010000244.1:0-10187 GCA_039919095.1 Sphingomicrobium sp.
CAGAGCGCCGCGCGGCGCATAGGCGCGCCCGATGGAATCCGTGCTTTCTCCGCCAGTTGCGCCCGCGCTTGGCCGGCCGCGCCCGCGCGCCTTGTCCAACTTGCTGCTGATCGTCGCCGGGCTGGTGTTCGCGATGGTCGTCGTCGGCGGCATCACGCGACTGACCGAAAGCGGCCTCAGCATCACTGAATGGAAGCCGCTGAGTGGCGCCATCCCGCCCTTGACCAGGGCCGATTGGGACCACGCGTTTCAACTCTACCAGGCGACTCCCGAATATCGCCAGATCAACGGCCCGGCCGGAATGGACCTGGCGGCGTTCAAGCAAATCTATTTCTGGGAATTTCTCCATCGCCTGCTCGGCCGGCTGATCGGACTCGCCTTTGCGCTGCCGCTGGCGTGGTTTGCTGTGAAACGCGCGATCCCCCGTGGCTACGGCTGGCGGATGGTCGGCCTGTTGCTGCTTGGCGGGGCGCAGGGAGCGCTCGGCTGGTACATGGTGATGTCCGGGCTGGCGGCCCGCACCGACGTCAGCCACCTGCGCCTGTCGGCGCATCTGCTGCTCGCGCTGGCGATCATGGGCGCGCTGGTGTGGACCGCGCTCGACTTGCGCCGGCTGGCCGCGACCGGCGTTGACCAGCGCTCGCGGCTGACCCCGGCGAGCGCAGCGATCCTCGGCATCCTCGCGGTGCAAATCCTTTACGGCGCGTGGATGGCCGGCCTCAACGCCGGGCAGGTCGCGTCGACCTGGCCGCTGATGAATGGCCGCTTGGTGCCCGAGGGGATCGACTGGTCGCGCGGGCCCGGCTGGGCGATGGCCAACGACCCCTATCTGGTCCACTTCATCCACCGCTGGTGGGCGTGGGTGACGGTCGGCGCGCTGCTCGTCCTCGCCCGCAAGGCGCGCCCGTTCGAGCGCCGCGCGTCGGTCGCGATCCACTCGGCTTTCGGCTTCCAGATCCTGCTCGGCATCGCGACCGTGGTCAGCGGTGTCGCCATCTGGCTCGCCGCGCTTCACCAGGCAACCGGCGCGCTGCTCGTCGCCGCCACCGTGTGGGGCGCGCATGTCGTCGGAAACAGCCGCGCCGCATCGGGCGCAGTGAGACCGTTCCGCTGAACCAGTTCATCGGGGCGTAAGATTGCGGGCCTATGTCGCGGGAAGAGGCCCGTTGCCCGTTTCGCGCTTTGATTGGCTCAATCCCGAATCCCAGCAACGGGCCTCAACTTTCCTTTTCAACTCACTCGTCGGCGCACAGCACGTCGGCGAGATAGAAATGGCCGCCGACCGTCTGCAATCGCTGGTGGGCCGAGCCGCTCCAGCCGTGCGTGCGGCAAAATTCGATTGCCTGGCGCGACATTGCCTCGGCCGATCCCGGCTGGACCTCGACCCGGTTGCCCCCTTGTTCGGGAGCGACGAAGAATTCGCTGGCGAGGCCGCGCAGCGACTGGCCGGTGCCGCGCAGGCCCTGAGCCTCGGTCGCGCTGGCCGGAATGATCCCGGCGACCGGGCGCGCCGAGCGAACGTTCATCACCGTCGACGGGACCGACTGGCTGAACTGGCGGCACCCGGTGTAGGTGTTGCCGCTGCAGAATTCCCATTGCTTGCCGGCGGGGATGGCGACGCTTTTCATCATGAACGGGCTGGGGAAGCGAGTCGGGCCGAGTACGGTCGTGTGGACGCCCTTGAAGTGGCCTTTGTTGTACAGCGTCACTTCGTCATTGGCCTGGTCCTGGGCCGGAGCAGGCGCTTGGGCCGCAAGCCATTGTACCGGCATCAAAGCCGCAAGCGCGACCGCGCCGACCACCCATGAACGCGCCATCTTCATCCTCCCCATTTACTCTGACCCGCCGTGGCCGCCTGATCGAGCCCAGCGCCGCGTCCCGACCTCAATCTAGCACATCCTCGCAAAGCGGAAGGGGCGCGACAAGACAATCGTCATCGCCGGCGTGCGGCCTGGGTCGAAGAATATGAGGCCGGCGGAGAGAATGCGCCGAAGCGAGTGGCCGAGCCGATTGATCTGCCACTGCAAATCAGTGATACCTGATTAAGTGGGGGTCATTTAATGCTCGGTTACCGACTTTACTTCATGAACGGCTCGCACATTGTCCATTCGCGCGAATTCACCGCCGAGGACGATCTCGCGGCGATCGACATCGCGCGCTCGTGGCGCGAGACCCGGCGGATGGAATTGTGGCGCCAGGACCACCGCATCCAGCATTGGGACGCGACCAAGGTGACCCCAGTCGAGGCGCCAGCCTAGCTCAACAGGGGCGCCCAGCGCCTCGGCCAAATCCTATTCGATCGCGGCGGCCGGCAGGTCGGGATCGCGGCGCAGCAACGCCTTGAGCTGGCGCCGGATGGTCCGGCCGCCAAGATGCGCATCGACCTGGGCGAAGCCCTCATCGCGCAGCAGGCGCCGGATCTCGTCGATGGTCGAACATTGTCCGGCCACATCGAAAGCGCGCTCGACCACGCTGGTCGCGGCCATCCGCATTGGCTGGATGTCGGTCATTCTAACCATTCCCCCTCGCGACTTTCGCACTCCCCGTGCTCGGTCGAATCGTGCTCGGTTTCCGGGGGATGCGGCATCGCACCCCCTTCGGCGGCGGGAGCACAATCGGTCTCTCGGTCGCCGACTCGCGCAATTATCTGGCGACGATGGCGCTTGTTACGCCCCCAGACCTGATCTGCAAAGCACCGGCCCGCGCCCGCTTCGGTCGGCAAGAGCCGGCAATGCGTCGGCGCGCGATTGATCAGTCAACTGTAACGGTTTTGGTTAACCCTCACTATCGCCACAGTAAAATGACCGTTTTGGCCGAAACTTCGATAAATGACTGAAAATAGAATCAAATTTAAATCAAGAATGAAGTTGGTTTTCCGAGTTAAACGCGTATCATTCGGATTGTCGCGCTGGGGTCTAGGGACCGGCCTGATTTGCGGCGAGGCGCGGGGATTGGGACTGATTACGTAGACCGTCCGGTCACCGCAGGCTTCGGCCAGGGGATTTATGACGCTCGCACAAGCTCTTCGGCCCCCGGACGCTTCGGCAACGAGTCTTGGGTTGGCCGTCATCGCCTCGTCGCGCGCACCGCTTCTGATGCTCGACGACGCGATGACCGTTGTCGCCTCCAGCGATTCCTTCTGCCGCGCGTTCGACTGCCCGCCCGATGGCATCAACGGGTCCCCGCTGGCCGCCATCGGCGGCGGCGGCTGGAACGTCCCCGAGATCGAGGAACTGGTCCGAGCGACCCTGCGCGGGGATGCATCCGACGATTCCTGCGAAATCGATCTGATACGGACTGGGCGGCCCCCGGCGCACCTCGTGCTCAACGCGTTCAAGCTCGAATATGGCGAGCCCGACCACCCGCTGGTGCTTCTAACAGTGACCGACGTCACCGCTGCACTGGTCGCGGCCAAGCTCAAGGACGACCTGCTCGAGGAAAAGAGAATCCTGCTCCAGGAGCTCCAGCACCGGGTCGCCAACAGCCTCCAGATCATCGCCAGCGTACTGATGCAGAGCGCGCATCGGGTTGGCTCGGAAGAAACCCGCACGCACCTCTACGATGCGCATCATCGCGTAATGTCGATCGCGACCCTCCAGAAGCAACTCGCAGTCGCCAGCGCGGACCAGGTCAGGCTGCACCAATATCTGTGCGACCTGTGCAGCAGCATCGACGCGTCGATGATCGACGATCGGCAAAACGTTGCGCTGACTGCGACCGCCGACGATTCGGTAACCACCGCCAACGTCTCGGTCAGTCTCGGGCTGATCGTCACCGAACTGGTGATCAACGCGATCAAGCACGCCTTCCCCGGCGAAGCCCGCAAGGGATTGATCACGGTCGACTATCGCGCCCGCAACGGCGGCTGGACCTTGACCGTCAGCGACAATGGCATCGGCTTCAAGGGAAGCGCCGGACACCAGCCCGGCCTTGGCACCGGCATCGTTGCCGCGCTGTCGCAGCAGCTCGACGCGACCGTCGAGCGCACCGATCGGGGGCCGGGAACGACGATCGCGATCGCCCACGCCGCCGCCTGACACCGAGCCTCGCTAGGGCGCGTACGATTTCGCCCAAACGCCCTCAATCGCCTCGGGGTATCCTGATACCCGTAGACAAACGCCCGGTTTTGCTTGACTTGTTGGCCCTGCTTGGCGATTAGGCGGGCCGTGAGCGGCACCCTACGGGCCGCTTTTCGCATTTCATACGCAAGCGCTCAACCGTAGAGGCGCGCGCGTTCAACCGGAGAGGTCCAGGCCATGAAGGCGCTGATGAAGACCACCAAGTCGGTCAAGCCGGCCGAGGTGACCAAGAACTGGCATTTGATCGATGCCGACGGGCTGGTAGTCGGTCGCGTCGCCACGATCATCGCCAATCTGCTGCGCGGCAAGCACAAGCCGAGCTTCACCCCGCACGTCGATTGCGGCGACCATGTCGTCGTGATCAACGCCGGCAAGGTCAAGTTCACCGGCCGCAAGCTCGACCAGAAGATCTATTACAAGCACACCGGCTACCCCGGCGGGCTCAAGGAAATCACCGCGGGCAAGGTACTCGACGGCCGGTTCCCCGAGCGCGTGCTTGAAAAAGCGGTCGAGCGGATGATCCCGCGCGGACCGCTCGGGCGCGAACAGATGCGCTCGCTGCACCTCTACAACACCACCGAGCATCCGCACGGTGGCCAGGACCCGCAGGTCCTCGACGTCGCGAGCATGAGCCGCAAGAACAAGGTGGGAGCATAACATGGCCGGCAAGAAGACCCTGTCCGACCTCGGCGCGCTGACCAACCCGGAGCCCGAAGTTCCCGAAGTCGTCGAGGCTTCGGCTGAAGCGACCGACGCTGCCCCCGCCGCAGACGCCGCTGCGACCGATGCCGCGCCCGTCGACGCCGGCGAGGAGGCCGCTCCGCCGCCGCCGCCACAAATCGAAGCCGTGCTTCGCGAGCAGCAGCTCGACAAGTTCGGCCGCGCGTACGCGACCGGCCGCCGCAAGGACGCCGTCGCCCGCGTCTGGCTCAAGCCTGGTTCGGGCAAGATCGTCGTCAACGGCCGTGAGCAGGAGGTCTATTTCGCCCGTCCGACGCTGCGCCTGGTGATCAACCAGCCGTTCGGCATCACCGATCGCAAGGGCGCCTATGACGTCATCGCGACCGTCAAGGGCGGCGGGCTGTCGGGCCAGGCCGGAGCGGTCCTGCACGGCATCGCCCAAGCGCTGACCCGGTTCGAGCCGGCGTTGCGCACGACCGTCAAACGGGCCGGCTTCCTGACCCGCGATCCGCGCGTCGTCGAGCGCAAGAAGTACGGCCGCGCCAAGGCTCGCCGCAGCTTCCAATTCTCGAAGCGCTAAATCCAATCAAACCAATGCAAGGGCGGTCCAGCTTGGGCCGCCCTTTTGCTATCAGAGCAGCGCTTCGGCCTGGTCGAGGACCTTGCTGAAGCTGTCGACGATCAGCCGATAGGGCTCAGAGGTCGCCATATCGAGGCCACCCGACTTCAACAAATTATAGCCGTAGTCCGACCCGCCGGCGCGGAGCACCGCGAGATAGCGGTCGCGATCGGCGGTGGTGCCGTGCATCACCTTCTGCGCGAAGAAATTGGCAGCGGTGATCGAGGTCGCATACTGCCACACGTAAAAGCCGAAGTAGAAGTGCTGGATGTAGGCCCACTCGCTCGAATAGACCGGTTCGATCTGGACCTTGGGGCCGTGGTAGCGCTTCAACAGGTCGAGGTAGAGCGCCGACATCTTTTCGCCCGACAGCCCTTCGCCCTTGTTGGCGAGGTCGTTGATGGCCAGCTGGAATTCGCCGAACATCGCCTGGCGGAAAAAGGTCCCGCGATAATTTTCCATGATCTGGCCGAGGTAAAACAATTTGTCCTGCTTAGTCTTGGCCCGCTCGACCATCATGTTGGCGAGCAACAGCTCGTGCGCAGTTGATGCGACCTCGGCGGTGAAGGTCGGATAATTCGACAGCTCATAGGGCTGGGCGGCGTTGGCGAGCAGGCTGTGCATCGCGTGGCCCCACTCGTGCGCATAGGTCGTCAGCCCGTCATATTGGTCGCTGAGGTTGAGCAGCAGATAAGGGTGCACGTCGAATGCGCCGGGCTGCATGTAGGCGCCCGAAGCCTTGCCCGGCCGCGGCCGCGGATCCATCCACTTTTTCGAGGTCGCGTCGGCAAATATCCGGCCGTAATCCGGCCCGAGCGGCTTGGTCGCGTCGAGCGTCAGCTGGCGCATCTCGGCGAGCGAGTAGGTCCGGTCCGACTTCACCAGCGGCGGATAAATGTCCCAATAGCCCATGTCGGGGAGGCCGAGCAGCCGCTGGCGCAGCGCGAAATAGCGATGCAGCACCGGCAGCCCGCGGTTGGTCTCGGCGATTAGCGAGCGATAGACCGCTTCGGGCAGATTGCTGCCGTCGAGCGCAGCTTGCAGCGCGCTGTCGTAATTTCGCGCCTTGGCCCGGAACATGTCGCCCTTGACCTGCGTCGCAAGCGCCGTCCCGAGCGAGTTTTCGAACCCTTTGTAGCTCGCCCAGAACTTGTCGAAGACCATCTTGCGGTCGGCCCGGTTGGGCGCCCCGCGGGCCAGCGTATAGCCCTGGTCGTCAAGCCGAATTTCGCGCCCGTCGCTGAGCTTCACGGTCGGCCGCGGCATGTCGGACGAAGTCAGCTGGTCGCGAATGTCCTGCGGGCCGGCCAGCGGGGTTCCGGCCAGCGCCAGCAACTTCTCTTCATCCGGCGACAAGGTATGCGGCGCCTCGCGCAGTACATCGCGCAGGCCGAACGCGAACTTCTTGAGCCCCGGATCGGCGGCGATGAACCCGTTGACCTTGGCCGCGCCAAGCGCGACGATTTCCGGATTGGCCCACGCCGTCGCTTCGCCGAGCGCGGTGAAGACATCCTGAGCTTGTTGCTTGCGCTCCTGGTTGGGCGCGACCCGGACGTCTTCGTCGGCCTTGAGCGAAGCATAAGTGTACAGCCGCGAAACGCGCTTGTTGAGGTCGGACTGGGCCTGGAGGGCGGCCTTCATGCCGCCAGCGCTCTGGCCGAGCTTGCCCTTATATTGCAGCAGCGACGGGATCGCGGCCTGGATCGCCTTGCGGTCGGCCTCCCAGGCGGCGTCGTTCGGATAGATTTCGCTCAGGTCCCAAGCGGCGCTGGTGTCGGCGGCGGCGGCCTGCGCCAGTGCCCAGCTCGGCACTCCCGCGGCCAAGGCGACCACGGCGGCGGACATGAATGCTTCCCGGCGCGACAGATCGAGCATGGTGTCTCCTTCCCAAAAAGTGGGGCGTTTTTGCACCGTCGAGGCGCGAGCGCCAGCAGCCGTTCGACGAACGGTGGAATTTCCTACCGATTGACGGCGGCCATGCCCTGAGCGTGGTAGCGGTCGCCGGCCGCGGCGCCGGGCGGCAGGATCCGGTCGAGCCGATCGAGATCCTGGCGGCTCAGCCGGAGGTCGAGCGCGCCGATGTTTTCGTCGAGATATTTGCGGCGCTTGGTGCCGGGGATCGGGACGATATCGTTGCCCTTGGCGAGCACCCACGCCAACGCCAGTTGGGCGGTGGTGCAGCCGCGTTCTTGCGCCATAGCCTCGACCTCTCCGACCAGCGCGATATTGCGGTCGAAATTCTCGCCGGTGAAGCGCGGATGGAAGCGGCGGTAATCGTCGTCGGCGAAATCGGACGGACTGCGGATCTGGCCGGTCAAGAAGCCGCGGCCGAGCGGCGAGTAAGCGACGAAGCCGATCCCGAGCTCGCGCACCGTCGGCAGAACCGCGGCTTCGATGTCGCGGCTCCACAGCGACAGTTCGGATTGCAGCGCGGTGATCGGGTGGGTCGCGTGGGCCCGCCGGATGGTGTCAGGCGCGGCCTCGCTCAGCCCGAGAAAACGGATTTTGCCCTCCGCCTTGAGACGCGCCATTTCGCCGACCGTATCCTCGATCGGAACATCGGGATCGACCCGGTGCTGGTAATAGAGATCGATCACCTCGACCCCGAGGCGCGCCAGGCTCGCCTCGCACGCCGAGCGCACATAGGCCGGGTCGCCGCGCACGCCGAGAAACTCGCCGGCATCGCCGCGGACGTTGCCGAACTTGGTCGCCAGGAAGACCTTTTGGCGGCGGTCGGCGATCGCGCGTCCGACCAATTCCTCATTCTTGAACGGCCCGTACATGTCGGCGGTGTCAAGGAAATTGACCCCGCGATCGATCGCGTGGTGGATGGTCGCGATCGATTCCGTGTCGTCGCCGGCGCCGTAGAATTCGGACATGCCCATGCAGCCGAGCCCGATTGCGGAAACCTGCGGCCCGTCGCGGCCGAGCTGGCGTTGGAAAATCATCTGCCCACTCCTTTGGCCAACTCAACGCGCGAGCCGATGGCGCGCTCCATAGCCATTGCCGCCAGGTTGGCGCGGCAGCCCTAGTCCGCGACCGGCGGCGGCGGCCCCGAGCCCGGCCTGACCTTGCGCATTACCAGCAGCAGCGGCAGCACGGCGAAGGTCACGATCATCATCAGCTTGAAATCGTCGAGATAGGCGATGAACACCGCCTGGCGGTTGATCTCGGCGTTGATCAGCGCCAGCGCGGCATTGCCGCCGGGCGCGATCCGCTCGAGCAGGGTCGGATCGACCATCGGCAAATTCTGGTCGGTGATGTGGCTCGAAAGGTCGGCGTGGGCGACCTGCGTCATCCGCACCAATTGGGAGCTGACGACCGAGATTCCGACCGATCCGCCGACGTTGCGGGCAAGGTTGAGCAGGCTCGCCGCGGTGGTCCGCAGGCGCGGCACCAGGGTCTCGAACGCCAGGCTCTGCAACGGCACGAAGATCAGTCCCAGACCGAGCCCCTGGACAACCCCGCTCCAGATCACCGGGCCCGACGGCTGGTCGAGCGCGAACCCGGTCATCATCCACAGCGACGTGCCCATCAGCACGACGCCGATGCCGACCAGGGCGCGCGCGTCGAAGCGTCCGACCAGGCGGCCCGCGAGCAGCATCGAAATCAGCGTTCCGACCCCGCGCGGCGCAGTCAGGAAACCCGACTGCAGCACCGAGTAACCGTAGAGGTTCTGGAGCAAAGGCGGGAGCAGCGCGAGGCCGGCCAGCAGCAACACACCGGTGACCGCCATGAACAACAGCCCGGTGGCGAAGTTACGGTCGGCCAGCATGCCGCGTTCGAACAACGGCTCGCGCGCGGTCAGGGTGTGGACGACGAACATCCAGAAGGCGCCGATCGCAAGGCAAAGCTCGATGATGATCTCCCAGCTCTGCAGCCAGTCCTTCTGTTCGCCGCGGTCGAGGAACATCTGCAGGCTGCCGATCGCCACCGCGAGCAAAGCGAACCCGAACAGGTCGAACTTGCGGGCGTGGGTCGGGGTCTTGGGCAGGAAGCGCAGCAGCAGGATGGTGCACAATACGCCGACCGGCAAATTGACCAGGAACACCCAGCGCCAATTGTAGCTGTCGGTCAGCCAGCCGCCGAGCACCGGCCCGAGGATCGGCCCGATCATGATCCCGCCGCCGAACAGGGCCATCGCCTGACCATGCTTTTCGCGTGGATTGATGTCGAACAGGGTTGCCTGGGCGAGCGGCACGAGGAACGCGCCGCACACGCCCTGGATGGCGCGAAAGATGACCATTTCGGTCAGCGAGGTGGCTCCGGCGCACAGCACCGACGCGGCGGTGAACCCGATCACCGACCACAGCAGTAGTCGCTTGCGGCCAACCTTGTCGGCCAGCCAGCCGGCAATCGGCAGTGCGATCGCCGAGGCCACGATGTAGCTCGTCAGGACCCAGTTGATGGTGTCCTGGGTCGCGCTCAGGCTGGCCTGCATGTGCGGCAGCGCCACATTGGCGATGGTCGTATCAAGCACTTGCAACAGCACCGCAATCATCACCGCGATGGTGACGATCACCCGCTGCCCGGCGGGCAGCGGATGGGCGGCGAGATGGGGCGGTGCGTCGGCCATCGGGCCTAGTCCTTGAAAGTCACGGTCGCGGTGGTCGAAAGGCCCGCGATCATCGGCTTGGACGGGTGGCCGTCGAACGCGATCCGGACCGGAACGCGCTGCACCACCTTGACCCAATTGCCGTTGGCGTTCTGCGCCGGGAGCAAAGCGAACTCGCTGCCGGTGCCGGCGCCGATGCTCTGGACATGGGCGGGAAAGTCGATCCCGGGATACGCGTCGACCTCGATCTTCG
>JBDSGH010000245.1:0-3195 GCA_039919095.1 Sphingomicrobium sp.
CGCATTATGCCGGCGAATCCGGCGGGCTTTCGGGCGAGCCGCTCAAACCGCTGGCGCTTGCCGCCTTGCGCCAGTTCAGGAGCGCGAGCGGCGGGCAATTGCCGCTGATCGGGGTCGGAGGAATCGCGACTGCGGAGGATGCGTGGCAGCGCATTCGGGCCGGCGCCAGCCTGGTCCAGCTCTATACGGCCATGGTCTATCGCGGTCCCGGGATCGCCCGCTCAATTGCACGCGGGCTGGCGCAGCGGCTCGACCGCGCTGGCCTGGCGACCATCGCCGATGCGATCGGCACAGGTTAGGATCCGCACCACCCCTTCGCGCCGCGGATCGTAGCCGCCGTCGACCCGCCCTTGGTCGCGGATCATCACGGCGTGGACGCCTGAATCCTCGCCCTGGCCGGGCTTGAGGTCGATCCCGCGGGCCCGCAGCTCGGCCAGGATCTCCGGTGAGAATTTGGTCACTTCGCCGTTGAAGCTGTCGCCGCGCGCGACCAGGTTGGGCACCACCAGCGCCTGCTGGACCGGCAGCTTCCAGTCGATCGCGGCGACCATCGCCTTGGCGACATAAGCGAGGATCGCGCTGCCGCCGGCCGATCCGAACGCGCCGGCGAACTGGCCGTCGCCGGTCAGCAGGATCGCCGGCACCATCGACGAGCGCGGGCGCTTGCCCGGCGCAACCGCATTGGCGAGCGGCCGGCCCTGGTCATCGCGCGGTGCGAACGAAAAGTCGGTCAGCTGGTTGTTGAGGAAGAAGCCGTCGACCATCCGCCCGGTGCCGAAGATCGATTCGACAGTGGTGGTCATCGCCACGACATTGCCGGCGGCATCGCGGATGATGAAATGCGACGTGCCGGTCGGCTCGAGCGTGCGGTCGGCGCCGGCGACGGTCGCGCCGCCCGGAGTGCCGGCGGCCGGGGCGGGGCCCGCGGTGGGGCCGATCAGGCGCGCCCGGGTGGCGATATAGGCCGGGTCGAGCAGCCCGGCGGTCGGCACCGCCGCGAATGCCGGATCGGCGACATATTGGTCGCGGTCGGCGTACATCAGCCGGCTCGCTTCGGCGAACAGCAGCCACGCCTGCGGGTCGCTCGGCCCGCGCGCGGCGATGTCGGTTTGTTCAAGGATTTTGAGCAGCTCGAGCAGGCCGACCCCGCTCGACGGCGGCGGCGGGACGCACACTAGGTAAAGCCGATAGGGACCGCACAACGGCTCGCGCTTGATCGGGCGATAATTGGCGAGGTCGGCCATGGTCATCGATCCGCCGAGCGGCACCGCATGGGTCCGGGCGACGATCTTCGCAGCGGTCGACCCCGCGTAGAGCGCCGACGGCCCGTGCTCGGCCAGTCGGCCGAGGAACTCGGCATAGGCCGGGTTGCGCAGCCGGTCGCCGGCATCGAGCAATCGCCCGTCGGCCTTCGAGAAATAGGCCAGCACGTCGGGCGCGTGATTCTCGACGAAATCGGCATGGATCAGCCGGGCGAGGCGCGGGCTGACGGTGAACCCGTCGGCGGCGGTGCGCCGGGCGTCGTCGAACAGGCTGCGCCACGGCAGGCGGCCGCGTTCGTGATGCGCCGCCGCAAGCATCCCGACCGCGCCGGGCACGCCGGTTGCGCGGCCGCTGAGGACGGCGGTGTCGAACGGCAAGGGCGCACCGTCGGGGCCAAGGAACAGGCCGGGCGTGGCCTGGGCCGGGGCGACCTCGCGGCCGTCGTAGACCGACACCTTTTGGCTCTGCGCGTCGTAATACGTCAGGAACGCGCCGCCACCGATGCCCGAGCTTTGCGGCTCGACCAGCGACAGCATCGCCTGGACCGCGACCGCGGCGTCGACCGCGCTGCCGCCGTGCCTGAGGACGTTGACGCCGGCTTCGGCCGCCAGTGGATTCGCGGCGATGACGAATGGCTCGATGGTCGCCGGACGGTGATCGGTGAGCGGTTGGGCGGGCGCTGCGCAGCCTGCCGCCGAGACACTCGCAGCAATCGATAAAAGCTTTTTGCTCAGGCGCATCGGCGGAGGCGAGTAGCGCAAGCCCGGCGCATCGTCCACGCCATCGCTGGTCCGGCGCTGGCGCTGGCCGGTCGATCGGTTAAGAAGCTCGCATGGCAGCTCGTCAGCTCGAACATTTTCCGAACCTCGTCGCGATGTTCCTGACCCGCGCCGCGGACAAGGGCGACCAGCCGTTCCTGTGGGCCAAGCGCGAGCGCGCCTGGCAATCGATCAGCTGGCGCGAAGCGGCGCGGCAGGTCGCGGCGCTGGCCGAAAGCCTGACGCGGATGGGGCTCGAACCGGGCGACCGGGTGATGCTGGTCAGCGAGAACCGGCCGCAGTGGTTGATCGCCGACCTCGCCATCATGGCCGCGGGTTGTGTGACGGTGCCGACTTACACCACCAACACTTCTCGCGACCACACGCATATCCTCGGCAATTCGGCGGCCAAGGCGGTGATCGTATCGAGCCAGAAGCTGGCCAAGACGCTGATCCCGGCGGTGATCTTCGCCTCCGAATGCCACCACATCATCGGCATGGAGAATATCCGCACCGGCCAGCCGACCGACGAGGTCGATTATCACCACTGGGACGAGCTGGTCGCGGGCGATCCCGACGTCGCCGCGCTCGGGCGGCGGATGGAGGCAGTCCAGCGCGACGACCTCGCCTGCATCATCTACACCAGCGGCACCGGCGGCGCGCCGCGCGGCGTGCGCCAGCACCATGGCGCGATCCTCGCCAACATCGCCGGCGCGGCCGACATCATCTCGACCGATTTCGGCTGGGACGACGAAGTGTTCCTGTCGTTCCTTCCGGCCAGCCACGCCTACGAACATTCCGGCGGGCAGCATTTCCCGGTCGGGCTCGGGGCGCAGATCTATTACGCCGAGAGCCTCGAGAAGCTCGCCGCCAACATCGAGGAAGTGCGGCCAACGATCATGGTCGTGGTCCCGCGGCTGTTCGAGATGCTGCGGACGCGGATCCTCAAGTCCGTCACCAAGAGCGGGCTGTCGCACTACCTGCTCAAACGCGCGCTGTTCATCGGATCGAGCCGCTACAATGGCCGGGTGATGCCGTGGGACCTGCCGATGGACGGCCTGTTGTCGCTCACCATGCGGCGCAAGGTCAGGGCCAAGTTCGGCGGCCGGATCAAGGCGATGGTCTCGGGCGGGGCGCCGCTCAATCCCGAGGTCGGGATGTTCTTCCACTCGCT
>JBDSGH010000246.1:0-3339 GCA_039919095.1 Sphingomicrobium sp.
TTGAGCGCGTTGGACCATTCGATGATCGCGTTGAAGCTGATCGGGCTTTCGCACAGGCCCCAGATCATGGTGTCGCGGCCAGCCTCGATGCGCTTGGCGATGGCGATCTCGCCCTCGCGGCTGAGCAGTTCGACCGCGCCCATTTCGCGCAAATACATGCGGACCGGGTCGTCGGTGCGGTCGGTCGGCTCTTTCTTGGTGGCGGCGGCCGGGCGCGGCCCGCCGTCATCGAGCGGATCGACTTCCTCTTCGGGCTCGGCCTCTTTCTCGTCCTCGTCGTCGTCGGACGCTTCGTCATTCTCGACGACCGTCACGCCGCGCTCGGACAGGCGCGACATGATGTCCTCGATCATCTCGTTCTGATCGGCCGGAATCGCGGCGTTGATCTCGTCGATGGTGATCGTCCCACGCTTTTCGGCGCGCGCCATCAACTTCTTGATGGAGGCGTCGTTGAGGTCGATCAGCGGAGCGTCGCCGTCATCCTGATCGGGTTCTTGAACTTCGTTTTTTGCCATGTGTCTATTTTACTCGTGAAGCGCCGCTTAGTCCGTGCCGGTTAACGACGCCAGCCGTTCCTTGACCTTGTCCCGGGCGAGATGCAGCCGTTGTTGTTCCTCGAACGCCTGATCCTCGCCGGCTTTCAACCGCTCGGTCGCCTCGGCCAGGGCCGCGCCGATCTCGCCGTCGGCCGCCAAGGCCTCGATCGCCACCCCGAGATCGCGAACCGCCGTTTCCGGTTCGGCGTCACTGCGGGTGAAGGTAAATCCGATTCCGCCGGTGTTGCGCGCCGCGTTGAGATCGGCCGCCGCCCCGGCAGCTTGCAATATGGTATCGAGGCCGGTCCGATCAAGCGCGACGCCCGAGAAAGCGGCGTTGACCAGATGGTCGCGCAGCCGGGCAATCGCCGGGTCGGAGATCGGCAACGCCGCAAGCTGCTCGCCATGGAGCGCCAGCGCCTCGGGAAAACAGGCGAAACCGACGATCAAAGCGCGGGCGGTGGCGCGGTCGATGCCACCGGCGCCGATCGCCCGCGCGGTGTCGCTGGCGGGCGGGTCGGGGGGCACGAAGCCGCGGCCCTTGACGAAGCTGCCAGGGCGGAACGGGCGATTGCCAGCGGCGCGCTGGGGCGGGCGCTTCGACGCGATCTCGGCGTCGAACCGCTCGAGCCACTGGTCGCGGTAGAGCCGGCGCAGCGCCGAGTCGGGGATCGCCTGGCTGTGCTCGATCAGCCGCTGGCGCCGGCCGGCGCGGGCCTCGGGGGTGGCGAGCGGGCCGGCATCGCGCTCGTGGCGCCACAGCCGCTGGTCGAGCGGCTCGGGCGTGGCCAGCAGCGCTTCCAAGGCGTCACGCCCGCCTGAATTGACGACGTCGTCGGGATCCTGGCCGGCGGGCAGCTCGACGAAGCGCAGGGTCTGGTCGGGGCCGATGTGGGGAAGCGCGCGCAGGGCGGCGCGGACCGCCGCCTTGCGCCCGGCGCTGTCGCCGTCGAAGCACAGGATCGGATTGGGATCGAGCCGCCACATCCGTTCGAGCTGGCTTTCGGTGACCGCGGTGCCGTTGGGCGCGACTGCCTCTGCTATGCCGGCGCGGTCGAGCGCGATCACGTCCATATAGCCTTCGACCACGATCAGCCGTTTGGCGGCGCGGCTGGCGGGGCCGGCGCGGTCGATATTGTAGAGCGTGCGGCCCTTGTCGAACAGCGAAGTGTCGGGCGAGTTGAGATATTTGGGCTCGCCGTCGCCGAGGATCCGCCCACCAAAGGCAATCACCCGCCCGCGCGGATCGCGGATCGGGAACATCAGTCGACCGCGGAAGCGATCGTAGGTTTCGCCGCCGTCTTCGGGCTTGATCAGCATGCCGGTCTCGACCAATTGCTCTTCGCCGAGCGCGCTGAGCGCCGCCTTGAGCTTGCTGCGACCGGCGGGCGCAAGGCCGAGGCCGAAGCGCGCGGCGATCGCTGGGGCGATCCCGCGCCGGGCGAGATAGTCGCGCGCGGCGGCGCCCTCGCTGCCCTGGAGCTGCTCGGCAAACCACGCCTGGACCGACGCCATGACGTCAGTCAGGGTCGAGGTCCGCTCGGCTTGGTCGCGGGCGCGCGGATCGGGGGCAGGGACCTCCATCCCGGCCTTGGCGGCGAGCTCTTTCACCGCATCGAGGAATTGCATGCCGCGGGCATCGGTCAGGAAGCGGATCGCGTCGCCGTGCGCGCCGCAGCCGAAGCAATGGTAGAAGCCCTTGTCGTCGTTGACCGTGAAGCTCGGCGTCTTCTCCTGGTGGAACGGGCAGCAGGCTTTGAACTCGCGGCCGGCCTTGATCAGCTTGACCGAGGGCGCGATCAGGCTCGACAAGGAGGTGCGGGCGCGCAACTCGTCGAGAAAGGCGGGCGAAAGACTCACCGTCAATTGCTAGACGGCGGTGGGGCTTTGCTCAATGACTGGGCTTCACTTGGGGGAGATGAACATGGGCAAGCGAATTTATCTGGTGGCCTTGGTGGTGGCGGCGGCCGGAACTGGCGCTTGCCAGCAAGCCGCGGCGCCGGCCGCTGGCAAGCTCAGCGAAGCCGAAGCAGGCAAGATCGACGACGCGGCCGAGGCCGCCTGGGCAACCGCTGATGCGGCCAAGATCAAGGCGGTTTACGGCCCCGACATCGTCGGCTTCGATGGCTCGACCCCGGGCCTCGCCCACGACCGCGCCGCATGGGACAAATTGCAGGACGCCTATGCCGCGGCCAAGATCGACCATGTGGTCCAGAAGGACCGCGTGATCCAGGTGCTGGATGCCGACACGTTCGTCGTCAGCGGCGTGTTCGACGTCACCAGCAGCGCCGCGCCGACCGCCGCCGTGACCCTGCGCTGCACCGACGTCTTCCACAAAGCCGCCGATGGCAGCTGGCCGGTGGTCAACGAACATTGCTCGAATAGTCCGAAGGGGTAGGGGGGCAGGTCGAACAGGTTTTTCCGGATCCGCGAGGGATGTCTCGACTGCGCTCGACACGAACCACTCCAACCGGTCCGTTGAATTCAGCAGGCACCAATTCCGTTCGTCCCGAGCGAGGTCGAGGGATGCGGTTCGAGTTCACTCATCGTCACGCGTCTGGTCATTGCGGTTTCGGGCTAGCGTCGCAGGGCGTTCACGGGGCGGTTTGGCGAAATATGAGAGCGCGTCCCAATCGCCGTTGATCAGCGCCATTTTCTTTGCTCGCGACCACGGCTTGATCCGGCGCTCGGCGTCGAGCGCTTCCAGTCGGGTTGGAAACGCCTGGGACCAGACTAATCGCAGAGGTAGCCGGCGAGATGTAAAATCGCAGTAGCCGCCGGCCTGATGTTGCGCGATGCGCCG
>JBDSGH010000247.1:0-2527 GCA_039919095.1 Sphingomicrobium sp.
ACCTGGCGGCGCTTGTGCAATGTCGGCCGGGCAAAGGCAAACGGGTAGCGGAAGGCGACCGACCGGCCTAAATGGTCGTCATGGCCACTGCGACGCATCTCCTCACCGAACAGGAAGCAACCGCCCACCCGCCGATCGAAGCGGTGGTCGTCCGCTTCGCCGGCGACAGCGGCGACGGGATGCAGCTGACCGGTGGGCAATTCACTCTATCGACCGCGCTGGCCGGCAACGACCTCGCCACCTTCCCCGATTTTCCGGCCGAAATCCGCGCGCCGCAGGGCACGACGTTCGGCGTATCGGCGTTCCAGATCAACTTCGGCAGCTGCGCGATCGACACCGCCGGCGACCAGCCCGACGTGCTGATCGCGATGAACCCGGCGGCGCTGAAGGTGAACGTGGCGGACTTGCGCGAGGGCGGCCTGATTATCGTCGACGACGGCGAATTCACCCAGCGCAATCTGGCCAAGGCGGGCTACACCGCTAACCCGATCGAGGACGGCAGCCTGGCCAAATGGCAGCTGGTCCATTTCAACATCTCGGCGTTGACGGTCGAAGCAGTGAAACATGTCGGCCTTGGCAACAAGGAAGCGCTGCGCTGCAAGAACATGTGGACGCTCGGCCTTGCGCTGTGGATGTTCGACCGCGACCGCCAGCCGATCGTCGACTGGCTCAAGACCAAGTTCGCCAAGGCGCCGGAGCTGGCCGAGGCCAATATCGCAGCGCTCAATGCCGGACACGCTTATGGCGAGACGGTCGAGATCGGCAGCGCTGGATTGCAGCATGGAGTGAGGCGCCACCACATCGACGCGGCGCCGGCCGAGCCGGGGCTATACCGCACCGTGACCGGGGCCGAGGCGCTGTCGGTCGGGCTGGTCGCGGGGGCGCAACTGGCCGGATTGAAGATGTTCTTCGCTGGCTATCCGATCACCCCGGCATCGGCGATCCTGCACCATCTGGCGCGATTGAAGGAGTTCGGGATCACCACCTTCCAGGCGGAGGACGAGATTGCGGCGGTGTGCGCGGCGATCGGCGCGGCTTACGCCGGGCAATTGGGGGTGACCTCATCGTCGGGGCCGGGGATCGCGCTCAAAACCGAGGGCATTGGCCTGGCGGTGATGACCGAGCTGCCGCTGGTGATCGTCAATTCGCAGCGCGGCGGCCCGTCGACCGGCCTGCCGACCAAGACCGAGCAGTCGGACCTTTACCAGGCGGTCTATGGCCGCAATGCGGACAGCCCGCTGCCGGTGATCGCCGCCTGCTCGCCGGCCGACGCATTCGAATGCGCGATCGAGGCGGTGCGCATCGCGACCCGCTACATGGTGCCGGTGATGTTGCTGACCGACGGCTATATCGCCAATGCCGCCGAGCCGTGGAAGGTGCCCGACATGTCGGGCTACGCGCCATTCCCGGTCCAGTTCTTCGACCAGCCGCCGGGCGAGGGCGAGCCGGTCCTGCCTTATGCGCGCAACGCCGAGCTGGCGCGGCCGTGGATCAAGCCCGGCACGCCCGGCCTCGAGCATCGCATCGGCGGGATCGAGAAAGCGCCGGGCACCGGCAACATCGACTACAGCCCCGAAGCCCATGCCGAAATGACCCGGGTGCGCGCCGCCAAGGTTGCCGGCGTGGCCGGTTCCATTCCCGACCAGGGGGTTTCGCTGGGCGAGGACAAAGGCGATCTGGCGGTGGTCGGCTGGGGCTCGACCTTCGGCCCGATCCACCAGGCGGTGCGGCGGGCGCGGCTGCGCGGGTTGAACGTCAGCCACATCCACATCCGCCACATCGTGCCGATGCCCAACAACCTCGGCGCGCTGCTCAAGGGCTTCCGGCGCATCCTGGTGCCCGAGATGAACAGCGGGCAATTGAAGACCATGCTGCGCGACCAGTATCTGGTCGACGCGCAATCGCTGTCGAAGGTCAGCGGCCAGCCGTTCCGGATCGCCGAGATCGAGGCCGCGATCGACGGCATGCTGGAAGGAGCGGCGGCATGAGACCGATCAATCCGTGGCCGATGCTGTTGATGCTGATCGTGGTGGTCGTGCTGATCGCCTGGCTATGGGGTGCCGGCCGATGAACGAGATGACGACCGTTACCACCGCGAAGGATTGGGCGAGCGACCAGGAAGTGCGCTGGTGCCCGGGATGCGGCGATTATGCGGTGCTCAAAGCAGTCCAGCGGACCATGCCCGACCTCGGCGTGGCGCGCGAGAAGACTGTGTTCGTCAGCGGCATCGGCTGCTCGAGCCGCTTTCCTTATTACATGGCGACCTTTGGCTTCCACACCATCCACGGCCGCGCGCCGGCGTTCGCGACCGGGATCAAGCTCGCCAACCCCGAACTGGACGTGTGGATCATCACCGGCGATGGCGACGCACTGAGCATCGGCGGCAACCACACGATGCATGTGCTGCGGCGCAACCTCGACTGCCAGATCCTGCTGTTCAACAACGAGATCTACGGGCTGACCAAGGGCCAATATTCGCCGACATCGCGGATCGGCACGCGCTCTCCCTCGACCCCGTTCGGGTCGG
>JBDSGH010000248.1:0-6483 GCA_039919095.1 Sphingomicrobium sp.
CCGCCTCGATATCGCGGACCAACGCCGGGTTCTGCAGATTGTCGCAGTGGATTTCGGCGGGCCACAACCGCTCGACGGTTTGGCCGATGAGGTCGAGCTTCGCGTCGTCGACCAGGAAGCGCGGGTCGATCGTCGCCGGATCGGCGACCACCCGCAGGCGCAGGCAAGCGGGGCCGCCGCCATTGGCCATCGACTGGCGCACGTCGACCACTTCCACCCGGCGGATCGGGCCGTTGCCGGCGAGGTGCTTTTGTAGCCAGGTCCAGACCGACGCGGTCTCGCGCGCTTCGGACGGGACGATCAGGGTCGTCACGCCGTCGGCCGGAGTGACCAGCTGGGCGTTGAACAGGTAGGACGAAACCGCGTCGGCCATCGGCACTTCGGCGTCGGGCACCTCGACCAGGTCGAACTCGGGCAGCAGGCGCTGGCAGTCGGCGATCAGCGCGGCGCGCTGAGCAAATGCTTTCTCGTGGGCGAACAGCAGCGGTCCGTTGGCGACCGCGACCACATCATTGTGGAACGCACCGGCGGCGATCGCCTGTTCGGATTGCTCGGCGAACAGCGTTCGCGCCGGATCGAGCCGGTGAAGCCGGGCGATCGCCTTCGACGCCTCGAGATGCTGGCGCGCGGGGAAGGCGCCGCCCGACACGCCATAGACGAAGATTTCGATGCCGGGCTCGCCGTGGGCCGGGGCAAGGCGCATGTGGTTGGCCGCGCCCTCGTCGCCGAACGCCGGCGGGACCGGCGCGTGGACCAGGAAATGCCGCGGATCGGCGAACGCAAGCTGCAGCTGGGCGAGGGTCGCCGGCCATTCGTGGCTGCGGTGCGGCATGGTGCGCAGATTGGCGACCGTCAGATGGGTCCGCTGGTCGGCGCTGTCGGGTGCGGGCGAGACCGTCGCGGCATTGGCGGACCACATCGCCGAGGCCGACATGGCGTTGGCGGCAAGCGTCGTATCGGCCTGCTCGAAGGTCGTTCCAAGCTCGGCCAGCCAGGCGTGGTTGGGCCGCGGGTGGGGCAGGAAAATACCCTGGGCGAGGCCGAGCGCGAGGTTGGCGCGCATCTTGACGATGCCTTCGAGCGCGGCGGCGCGCGGCTGGGAGATTTGCCCGGCGTTGCGGGTCGAGGCGAGATTGCCGAGGCTCAGTCCCGCATAATTATGGCTCGGACCGACAATCCCGTCGAAGTTGATTTCCTTGAGCGCCATGTCAGCGGGTGGTCGCGACGATCTGGTCGCCGGGCTTGACCCCGAGCATCTCGGCGGCGTCGGGATCGATCGTGATGCCGCCGTCCGGCTGGCGTGTGCCGCTCGTTCGGCAGGAGACGAAATCGTGGAGCGTGCCGGTGGCGAGGATCATCCGCTCGGTGCCGCCCTCGGCCACGTCGGCCACGGTTGCGAGCGCCGATTCGCGGATCGTTCGAATGCTGTCGGTCGCCGCGGTAACGGTTGGCCCGCCGTCGAAAATGTCGACATAGCGTTCGAACAGAAAGCCTTCCTCCTCGAGCATTCGAAGCGCGCCGATGCCGGTCGGGTGGGGCAGGCCGATGACCGCTTGCGCCGCCTCGGCGAGGAGCGCGACGTAGATTGGCGTGCGCGGCATCAGATCGGCGATGAAGCGGGTGCCGTGGATCGCGTTGAACTGGTCGGCTTCGGGAAAGCTCATGTCGAAGAAGCGCCCGGCGAGGCCGTCCCAGAACGGCGAATTGCCGGCGTCGTCCATCACTCCGCGCAGCTCGGCCAGGATGTGGTCGCCAAAACGCGAGCGATGCTGCTTGATGAATAGATAGCGGCTGCGCGCGAGCAATGCGCCCCAGCCGCCCGAGCGCGCCTGCGGGTGGAGGAACAGGCCGCCGACCTCCGACGTGCCTTCGAGGTCGGTGGTCAGGGTCAGCATCTGGTTGCGGAAGGTCTTGCCGAGTTCGGGGCTGCTTTGGGTCAGCGTGCTCAGGCTGTAGCTGTAGAACGGCTGGACAACGCCGACCTTGCCGAAGATCTGGCAGGTGCCGCGGATTTCGCCGGCGCGCGGGTCTTCGAGTACGAACATGTAGAGGTCGCCGGCCTGTTCGTCGCTGGTCCGGGCGAACGAGCGGTCCGAACGTTCGAGCTTTTCGACCAAAGTGTCGCGGTCGGCCGGCAGGTTGGTGAAGCCGCCGCCGGTCAGCTTGGCCATTTCGAACACTGCGTCGGCGTCGCCGCCGCGCGCCGCCCGCACTCGAAAGCTCATGCCGACGCTCCTGCCAGGCGGAGGATGGCAAGCGCTGACAAAGCGGCGCGCTCGGGGAGGCTGTCGGCGATGAGATATTCCTCCGCGCTGTGAATCTTGCCGCCACGCACGCCCATGGTGTCGACCACCGGCACGCCGCAAGCGGCGATGTTGTTGCCGTCACACACCCCGCCGGTGGCCTTCCAGCCGATCGCCTGGCCAAGGTCGGCGCCGGCCTGGGCGACCAGATTGAACAAGGCTTCGGCCTCGGGCGTCATCGGTTTGGGCGGCCGGCTGAAGCCGCCATGAAGGTCGATCACGACGTCGTGCTCGGCCGCGACGAGGGCGATGGTGGCGTCGATCAGGCTCCGCGCGGCAGCTTCGTCGGCCGGGGTCGCCGGGCGCAAATTGACGCGCAGAATGGCGAGGTCGGGCACGACGTTGTTGGGCCCGCCGCCGTCGATTCGCGCCGGGTTGATGCTCAGCCCGAGGCGCTTGGCGCGGTCGAGCCTGAGCGCCAGGTCGGCGGCGGCGAGCAATGCGTTGCGGCCATCCTCGGAATTGCGCCCGGCATGGGCCGAGCGGCCGCGCACGGTGAAGCTGAAATTGCCGCTGCCGGGGCGGGCGCCGGCGAGCGTGCCGTCGGGCAGGGCCGATGGTTCGTAGGTCAGCGCGGCGCGCTTGCCCCGGGCCGCGGCGGCGATCAGCCCGGCCGAGCCGGCCGAGCCGACTTCCTCGTCGCTGTTGATGATTACTTCATAGCCGAGGTTGGTGGCGGCAGCGCCGGCCTCGACCGCCTTGAGCGCGGCCAGCATGACCGCGATCCCGCCCTTCATGTCGGCCACGCCGGGGCCGTTGAGCACGCCGCCATCGAGCCAAGTCAGCGCCTGGAAGGGATGGTCGATGGCGAACACCGTATCCATGTGGCCGGTCAGCAGCAGCTGCACCGGAGCGTTGGGGCGGACCGTCAGATGAAGGTTGCGGCCATGGTCAAGCGGGACCTTTCGCCCGGCATCATCGACCGCGTCGGCCGGCGCCGGATCGACCAGCGCGACGTCGCCCGGCAGCGCCGCGAAGGCATCGGTCAGGAGATAGGCGAGGTCGGCCAGGCCGGCGAGGTTGCGTGAGCCCGAATTGACCGCCGCCCACGCCTCGACCTGGGCCAGCATCGGTTCGACCGCGGCGCGTTCAACAGCGGATTGTTCGGTGGTTGAAAGCGCCCCCATGGCGGCCCTCCTAGCGTTGCCGCCGGACGAACGCCACACCGCTACAGATGTGCTTCGAACTCGCGCAGCAGGCGACGGTACAAGTCGCGCTTGAACGGCACGATGAGGTCCGGCAGCTCGGCCGGCGCGACCCATTTCCAGTCGTTGAACTCGGGGTGTTTGGTGGCGATGTCGACGTCGCGATTGTCACCAAGGAAGCGGCACAAATACCAGTCCTGCAACTGGCCCTGATATTTGCCGCCCCACAGCTTGCTGCGAAGCTCTGGCGGGAGGTCGTATTTGAGCCGTTCCGGGCAATCGGCAATGCGCTCGACCAGATAGGGCGGGATGCCGGTTTCTTCCTCGAGCTCGCGCAGCGCGGTCGCCCACGGCTCCTCGCCCTTGTCGATCCCGCCCTGAGGCATCTGCCACGCCTCGTCGCTATTATCGATGCGCTTGCCAACCCACACCTGGCGCTGGCCGTTGAGCAGCATGATGCCGACTCCGCGGCGGTATTTGCGATCCTCCGTCATGCGCTTGCTTTGCAGACCTTTTCCCGCCGAGCGAACCAATATTTGCCCGCGCTCTCTTGAAAGTCGTTTTTAAGCAATGGAATATATCCTTCTTAGATCGCGACCCGGGGGGCAATCATGCGCGGTATATTCGGGCGAAAGAAACCCAGTGTCGACCAGATGAAAGAAATGCTCGCGCCGGCGCCCGATGGCGACGGCGTGACGCGGGTCTTCTCAAAGGAGCTGTGGGACAATCCCGAGATTGGCGGCTTCCTTCGCGAAATGGGGATGAACCCGGACGATCCGCGCAACCGCGTCACGACTGCCGACGAACATATCGCGCGCTTCGCCCGGGCGCGCGAGGCGCTCGAAGTGCGCGCCGCCGCTTTCAATGCCGAGCGGACCCGGGAATTCGGCCATTGCAACGCACGCCCGATGCTGATCATCGGCCCCGACATCTGGGACGGGCCGCACGGCGCCTTTCTTTACGGCCAACTCGACCTGTGCGGCTATGACGAGTGGAACGTGCTGATGTGCGCCGGCGACCGGGAGACAATCGACCGCTGCGGGCTGGTCGGCCATCCCGGCAGCATTCCGGCGCTGACCCAGAAGATCATGGAAAAGATCCTTTCGCTCAAGGGGCGCTTTCAGGAGGCCCATGATTCGCTCGGCCGACGGATCCTGGGCGAGCCGGGGATCGACAGCACGGAGCTTAACGCCACCGTCGCCGAGCTCCGCCGCGAGCTGGTCGACTATGTCGCCTTTTGCCGCGGCAAGGTGATCGAGACCCTGTCGACGCCGCCTGCCTGAGCGCGACGCTACGCGGTTCGGGCCGAAGCTCCGCGGCTTTATTTGTCATCCTTGGCCATGCGGACCGCTAGTTTCCGGAGCGCTTCTTGAGGCTGTCATCGAGCGCTCGAAAGGCGCCTTCGAGGCCATCGATGTTGGTCAGATAATTGGCCACCGCCGCGAGGTGCCAATTGAGTTCGCGCACCAGCTCGGGGTGGGCGCGCAGTGCAGCGGCGGCCTTGGCGGCTTCGGCAGGGTCGAGTTGGAGCGGGCATGCGGCGGGGAGGACGACGAGGTATTGCGTGCCTTCGCGGGCGACGTTGCGATCGCCGCAACTGGCCCGGATCGCGTCTTGGACGGAGTTCGGAATGATCTGGCGGACGTGCTCGCGGCAGGGCGTCGCAACCGCACCGAAGCCAACCGGATCATAGTCGGCAGTGAGCACCACGGCCAAATTCTTGCGAACCCTGGGGTCGCTGATGTCGCGCATTTCGGTGCCGCCGAAGGTCAGCGCCCAATTCTGCGCGTTGATCCCGATCCCGTAGATCTGGCTTGCCTGATAAGCGGCGATGACGAATTGATTGTCGCTCACCCGAGGGTCGCCGGCCCATCCCGCGAGCGCCTGATCGGAAAAGGGCTTGGTCGCGCGGTAATAGGTCCGCGCGGATTCGAAGAAGTCGAACTGGTTCTGGATTTCGGGCCGCAATTGTTCGAGCATTCGATCGGTCGCCTGCCGGTCCAGCCGGCCCTGGTTCCAGTTGGCGACCAAGGTGCCGATGAACACGCCCAAGATGACAATGAACAGTTCGATCGTGATCGCGGTCCATTCCTGGGCGCGGAGCTTGGCCATGGCACGCTTGTAAATCATCGTCAGATTGTCTCGATGCGGTGCAGGACGCGGCGCGAAATGACCGCGAGATTGTCGAGATTGCCGACGTAGCTGGCAACCGCCGCGAAGTGCCAGCGCAGTTCGCCGACCAGGTCGGGTTGCGCGCGCAGGGCCTTGGCGGCGGCCGCGAGGCGATCGTCGGGAAGGTCGATGGTGCAGGTTGGCGGAAGGCGGATGTAGCCCAGATTGCCGACCCGCTGGTCGCCGCATTGGGCGCGGATCGCGTCCTGGACATCCTCGGGGATCACTTGCCGGACATGCTTGCGATAGTCGGTGAACAGCTCCTGCTCGAGCACGGTGAAGTCGGTCGTCATGAGGATCGCCAGTTCATCGCGCAGGGTCTGGTCGTCGAGGTTGCGCAGCCGGTCGCTTCCGAAAATCTGCGACCAGCTGCCGTTGTTGATCCCGGTGAAGGTGTTCTGGCTCGCCTGGTAAGCGGCGATGACGAATTGCCGGTCGCTGACGCCCGGGTCGCCGCGCCACCCGGCGAAGGCGGTGTCGGCATATTTGCGGGTCACCGCATAATATTCGGTGAGAGTTCTGAAATTGCCGATCAGGTTGCGGAGCTCGGGCTTGAGGTCGCGCAGGACGTGGATGGTCTCGGCGCGCTCGACCCGGTCGTCGTTCCAGTTCGACGCCTGGAGGCCGAGGAACACGCCGACCACGATAATCAACGTCTCGCCGATGATTTTCGGCCAGCTCCACTCGGACCAGAAGTTCGCCCAACGTTGACCCATCGGTTGCCGCCCCCGCGCAGACCTGGCGGCGCTTGTGCAATGTCGGCCGGGCAAAGGCAAACGGGTAGCGGAAGGCGACCGACCGGCCTAAATGGTCGTCATGGCCACTGCGACGCATCTCCTCACCGAACAGGAAGCAACCGCCCA
>JBDSGH010000249.1:0-2879 GCA_039919095.1 Sphingomicrobium sp.
AGGTCGCGGCAACTCGGCGGCTTGACCAGCCGCGCTGCCTCGGCGAGCGCCGACAGGCCGATATTCTGCCGCCCGGCCATGATCTTGAGGCCTTGCGTGACGAACGCCCGGTTGAGCGACTTGAGCCGCGCGACGTCGGCCACCGTGCCGAGCGCGACCAGGTCGAGCAGGTCCATGATCTTCGGTTCGGGCGTGTCGCCGACAAACCGGCCGCGGGCGCGCAAATCGCGCAGCAGCGCGACCCCGAGCAGGAACGCCATGCCGACCGCCGCGAGGTGGCCGTGGGCTGCGCCCAGTTCGCTTTCGTCGAGCCGGTTGGGATTGATCATCGCATAGGCCACGGGCAGCAGGCTGGCGCACTGGTGATGGTCGACCACGATCACTTCGAGCCCGGCGGCCTTGGCCTGTTCGAGCGCCTCGAACGCCTGCGCGCCGCAATCGACCGTGATCCCGAGGCTGGCGCCACGCTGTTGCAGTTCGACTAGCGCCTTGCCCGATGGGCCATAGCCTTCCATCAGCCGGTCGGGGATATAGACCATCGGCTCCGCGCCGAGGCGCCTCAAGAGCAATACTAGCAGCGCTGCGCTGGTCGCGCCGTCGACGTCGTAATCGCCGAAGATAGCGATGGTCTCGCCCGCCTCGACCGCGTCGGCCAGCCGTTTCGCGCCCTTGTCCATGTCCTGGAAGCAGGACGGGTCGGGCAGGAAATCGCGGATGGTCGGGGTTCGGTGGCGCGCGAGGTCGGAGCGTTCGACGCCCCTCGCCAAGAGCAGTTCGTCGACCAAAGCGTCGGGGGTCAGCCCGGGCTCGCCCGAGCGCCGCCAGCGCCATGGCTGGCCGCTGACCGACCGGTCGACGTTGAGCGCAAAGGTCATCGCCGGACTGTAGGCCCGCGCCGCCGCGGGTCCAGAGCTAGCGGCGATGTTCGGCCGTCACGCGGCGCACTGTGCCCGAGCTGGCGCGCATGACTATGCTCTCGGTGGTGATGCAATTCTTACGGATATGGACGCCGTCGAGCAGCGATCCGTCGGTTACTCCGGTGGCGGCGAAGATGCAGTCGCCCGACGCCATGTCGTCGATCGTGTAGATCCGGCCGAGGTCCTCGATCCCCCAGCGCCGAGCGCGGGCGATCTCATCCTCGTTGCGATACAGCAGGCGGCCCTGGATCTGCCCCCCGACGCAGCGCAAGGCGGCCGCCGCGAGCACGCCCTCGGGCGCCCCGCCGGTGCCCATGTAGAGGTCGACGCCGGTGTCGGGGTTGGTGGTGTCGATCACTCCGGCGACATCGCCGTCGGGGATCAGCTTGACCCCGCAGCCGAGCGAGCGGAGTTCGGCGATGAGGTCGGCGTGGCGCGGCCGGTCGAGCACGCAGACCATGATCTCGGCCGGATCGACCCCCTTGGCCGCGGCAACCGAGCGGACATTGTCCGACGGGCTGCGCGTGAGGTCGATGATGCCGTCGGCATAGCCCGGGCCGATCGCCAATTTGTCCATGTAGACGTCGGGCGCATTGAGCAGGCAGCCCTGCTCCGCGATGGCCAGCACGGCCAAAGAGTTGGGCCCGCCCTTGGCGGTGATGGTCGTGCCTTCGAGCGGGTCGAGCGCGATGTCGATCCTGGGTCCGCTGCCCTGGGCGCTGCCGACCCGCTCACCGATGAACAGCATCGGCGCCTCGTCGCGCTCGCCCTCGCCGATAACCACTGTGCCGTCCATCGGCAACTCGTTGAGCGCGGTGCGCATCGCTTCGACCGCGGCATGGTCTGCGGCTTTCTCGTCGCCGCGCCCGATCAGCTTCGACGCGGCAATCGCGGCGGCCTCGGTCACGCGGACCATTTCCAGCACCAGCACCCGGTCGAGGACCTGGCTGGCCCGGATGGAAGAAGCGGCGGAGCCGGTGCGATTCATGTCGAGTGATACTCCCGTGGTGGACCGCTGCGGATAGGCACGCAGCCCCCGCTTGTCGAGGCAGGCGGCGGGTGGCCGGGTTAATCGTCGGCCTGGTGCTCGAGCAGTTCGGTGCGGATGCGGACCGAGCGCGAACCGACCCGAGTTTCGACCAGGAACACCGCGAAGCCGAGGCCGATCGCGACCATCGAGGCGATGAACAGCCAGGCCACGGCGGTGCCGAATTGCGCACCGGTCAGGGACGCCGCGAAAAGCAGCACCACAACGGCGCAGATCATCAGTGCCGACAGCACCGACAGGAAGATCGCGTGGCTGACCAGGCCCATGCGCCGGTCGAGCACCCGCAATTCCTGGAGCAAGCGGTTGTGCTCGGCGCCGCGGCTGCCGAGAATGCGTGGCTCGAGCGCGCGGGCGCGATCGACGATCCGGGCGAGGCGGCCGGCGCAGACATTGAGGAAGGCGCCGACGCCGGCGAGCAGGAACACCGGAGCGACCGCGAGCTGGATGATCTGCGCGACGTGCAGCACGCCGGGACCGGCCGGAGCAAGGTCTGGGAACATGCGCTTGCTAGCTGTCCCCGGCACCGCGCTCGCAGCTCGCAACTTCGAGCAGCAGGAGCCCGGTCGCAACGAAACTCAGCGCGACGATCCAGGCGAAGCTGGCGACGATCGCCGGGGTCGGGCCGAACAGCAGCACGACCACGCTCGACAGCGACACGCCAACCAGCAGGACCAAAGCGAGCAGGAAGTCGGTCGCCGCCGCGACCGTTGTCCAGGTTCGCACCGAACCCCCAACCCGGCGGCTCTTGATCGCGAGGATCAGGCTGCGCAGTGCCAGCCAGCCGATGACGATGTTGACGATCGGGAAAAATTTCGACTCCCGGTTGAGGAAGAACAGCAGGCCGGCGAGGATCGTCAGGCAACCGGCCAGCATGGCGAGGTCGCGTGTGTCGCGCCGAAGCGATCCGGCGCCGA
>JBDSGH010000250.1:0-3082 GCA_039919095.1 Sphingomicrobium sp.
CCGCGGTCGATCGCAAAGTTCCAGGCCTGGCTCACGCCCCGCTTAAGCAAGAACCGGCAGGGTCACGCAATCATGCCGTGAACCGCTCCGCTTCCTCCGAGCCGCCGGTGGCGTCGCCCGGGCTGTAGCTGTGCGCGCCGGCGCCGGCCAGATGGCCGCCCTGGACGATCAGATATTCGTCGCGGATCGGGCGGCCTTGGAAGAAGCATTCGAGGATTTCGCGGGTCCCGGCGGCGTAGCGCGCCTGGGCCGACAGGCTGCTGCCCGAGATGTGCGGGGTCATGCCGTGGTGCGGCATGGTCCGCCACGGGTGGTCGCGCGGCGCCGGCTGGGGGAACCAGACGTCGCCGGCGTAACCGGCGAGCTGGCCGCTTTCGAGCGCCGCGACGACCGCTTCGCGATCGACGATCTTGCCGCGCGCGGTGTTGACCAGAAAAGTCCCGCGCTTCATCCGCCCGATCATCTCATGGTCGAACAGATGTTCGGTCTCGGGGTGCAGCGGGGCGTTGATGGTGACCACGTCGCACACCCCGACCATATGCTCGACGCTGTCGTGCCAGGTCACGCCAAGCTCCTGCTCGACCACTTCGGGGAGTCGGTGGCGGTCGTAATAATGAAGATGCATGTCGAACGGCTTCAAGCGCCGCAGCACGGCGCTGCCGATGCGCCCGGCGGCGACGGTGCCGACGTGCATTCCCTCGACGTCATACGAGCGCGACACGCAGTCGGCGATGTTCCACCCGCCCTTGCGCACCCAGTCGTGCGAGGGGAGGTAGTTGCGGACCAGCGACAGGATCATCATCACGACGTGCTCGGCGACGCTGATCGAATTGCAGAAGGTCACTTCGGCAACCGTGATGCCGCGCGCGATCGCGTCGGTCAGGTCGACATGGTCGGAGCCGATCCCGGCGGTGATGGCGAGCTTGAGCTTAGGCGCCTTGGCAATCCGCTCGGCGGTCAAATAGGCCGGCCAGAACGGCTGGGAAATGACCACGTCCGCGTCGACCAGTTCGCGATCGAACGCGCTGTCGGCGCCGTCCTTGTCGGAGGTCACGACCAATGTGTGGCCGTTGCTTTCGAGATAGTGGCGAAGGCCAAGCTCGCCCGACACGCAGCCGAGCAGTTCGCCCGGCTGGAAATCGATGGCGTGCGGCGTCGGCAGCGACTGGCCGTCGGGATAGCGCCCGAGCTGGGGCAGATCGTCGCGGGGGTAGGAAGCGGGCATCCCGCCGATGGGATCGTCGTAGAGGACGCACAGGATCTTCGCCATCGCGAGCTTCCCTTCAAACCTGGATTGGGGAGGTCAGGATAATGGCGCGCCGGGCAAGAGTCGAACGCTCGCATCCGAGCGTCGAACATCACAATCGGTTCAAGCCACCTTGGCCCGCGGGGGAGCCGTCAACTTGCCGGTGTCGGCCTGGCTGCCGGTCAGCGCCGCGACCAGATTCTCGATCGCCGAAATCGCGCTCAACACGGCCGCGGCCGAAATGTCCTCGACGCACGAAGCGATCCTGGCTTCGGTCGCGGCGGCGATTTCCCCGGTTTCCGGAAGGCCGACCATGCCGGCGGTTCCGGACAGCATGTGGGAGATTTTGCCGGCTTCGATCAACAGAATTTTCTGCTTGGTCGGATTGGTCCGCATGACCTCGCGGACAATCTCGGCGAGGCGCTCGGCCGACGTATTGAGCCGGGCGGTGATGCGCTGGTTGAGCGATTCGGTTCGCGCCGGCTGCGCCGCCGTCGCGCTGGTCGATACGGCCGTGCCAGCCTGCCAGCGTTCGATCTTGCGCCGCAAGGCATCGATCCCGACCGGCTTGGCGATATGGTCGTCCATTCCGGCGATCTCGCACTGGCGCCGGTCCTGCTCGAATGCACTGGCGGTCAGGGCGATGATCGGAATGGTCGCCGCACGGCCGCCGAAGGTGCGGATAGCCTGGGTCGCCGTCAGGCCGTCCATGACTGGCATTTGCAGGTCCATCAGGATCATGTCCCACGCATCGGGTTCGGCCAGCAGGCGCCGCGCCAGCTCGACCGCCTGCGCGCCGTCGGACGCGATCTGGAACTTGTGGCCGAGTCGGCCGAGCATTTCGGCAAACAATTCCTGGTTGATGTCGACGTCTTCGACCAGGAGGATCGAGGCCGGCCTGAAATCGGCCGCGCGCGGCACCGTATCGTCACCGCTGCCCGAGATGACCTCGATCGCAGCATCCGCAGCCGATTCCGACGCTTCGATCAGCGGCAGCACCAAGGTCATCTTGGTGCCTTCGCCAAGCACGCTGTCGACCTCGATCGTCCCGTTCATCAATTCGGCCAGCTGGCGACTGATGCTGAGCCCGAGGCCCGATCCGCCAAAGCGGCGCGTGGTGCTGAGTTCGGCCTGGACGAAGGTGTCGAAAATCGCCGCGACGCGGTCGGGGTGAATGCCGATGCCGCTGTCTTCGACCGACGCTCGAACGGTCGCCACCCCGGCGGCGTCGACGCCTTTCGCAATCACCACCGAGATCACTCCGCGGTGGGTGAACTTGATCGCATTGCCGATCAGGTTGAGGATGATCTGGCGCATGCGCAGCCCGTCGAGCATCAGGTGCGACGGAAGATCCTCGTCGATCGACAGCTTGAGCGCCAGGCCCTTCTGTTCGGCGATCGGGCTCATCAGTCGGACGCACTGCTTGAGGCCGTGGCCGATGTGATAGCGGGTCTCGACGATTTCGAACCGCCCGGCCTCCATCTTGGAGATGTCGAGGATGTCGTTGAGCAGCTTGAGCAGCGCGAACGAGGAATCCTGGACCAGCGTCAGGTGGCGCCGCTGAGCATCATCGAGGTCGCTTTCGAGCAGCAGTTCGACAAAGCCCATGATGCCGTTCATCGGGGTCCGGATTTCGTGGCTCATGTTGGTCAGGAAGGTTGCGGTGGTCGCCTTGGCTGCCTCGGCGCCGCGGCGCGCGACCTCGAGATCGGTGACGTCGGAGGTGACCACCAGCACTTCGGTCGTTTGGCCTTGTTCGTTGCGCTCGCACACGCCGTGGGTGATGACGTGGCGGATCGACCCGTCGGGGCGGCAGATGCGGCACGCCAGCTCCCA
>JBDSGH010000251.1:0-3559 GCA_039919095.1 Sphingomicrobium sp.
GATCGAGGCCGCGGCGAAGCAATCGCCGCTGCTCGCCAGCGCGCTCGCCCGGAGTTAGCTTCAGGCCGCTTTCTGAAGGTGCTTGCGGCCGAGCAGTTCGGCGATCTGGACGGCGTTCAAGGCCGCGCCCTTGCGCAGATTGTCGCTTACCACCCACAGGGACAGGCCGCTGTCGACGGTCGGGTCCTCGCGCACTCTCGAGACGAAGGTGGCATAGTCGCCGACGCATTCGACCGGGGTGACGTAGCCGCCGTCCTCGCGCTTATCGACCAGCATGATGCCCGGCGCCTCGCGCAGGATCGCCTTAGCCTGGGCGGCGGAAATCTCTTTCTCGAACTCGATGTTGACCGCTTCGGAATGGCCGACGAACACCGGCACCCGGACGCAGGTTGCGGTCAGCTTGATCTTGGGATCGAGAATCTTCTTGGTCTCGACCACCAATTTCCATTCCTCGGTGGTGGTGCCGTCGTCCTGGAAATCGCCGCACTGGGGAATGACGTTGAACGCGATCTGCTTGGGGAATTTGACCGGCGAATTGCCGTCGCCGACGAAGATGTTGCGCGACTGTTCGAACAGTTCGTCCATGCCGGCTTTGCCCGCTCCGGAGACCGACTGGTAGGTTGCAACCACGACCCGCTTGATGATCGCCGCGTCGTGCAGCGGCTTGAGCGCAACGACCAGCTGCGCAGTCGAGCAATTGGGGTTGGCGATGATGTTCCTGGCGCGATAGCCGGCGATCGCCTCGGGGTTCACTTCGGGCACGATCAGCGGGACATCGGGGTCCATCCGGTAGAGCGAGCTGTTGTCGATCACCGTGCAGCCCGCCGCGGCGGCGCGCGGGACGTGCAGCCGGCTGATGTCCGAGCCGGCGGCGAACAGCGCCATGTCCCATCCGGCAAAGTCGAAATGGTCGAGGTTCTTGACCTTGAGCGTCTCGCCGGTTTCGCCGAAGTCGACCTCGTCCCCGGTCGAGCGGGCGGATGCCACGGCGGCCACTTCGCCGAGCGGGAATTGGCGCTCGGCAAGGACGTTGAGGATCTCGCGCCCGACATTGCCGGTGGCTCCGACGACCGCAACCCGGTACCCGCTCATATGTCTCTCCAGCTGTATTCGACCGCGCCTATCGCAAGCGGCCGTGGAAAGCGATATGGCTTGCCTTTGTGCAGGCGCAAGACCGGGGGGATCGATGCGCAGACCCGCTTTGCTATTGGCGTTGATCGTGATCGGCCTGCTCGGTGCAATGGCCGCCAAGGCGTGGCTGGTGCCGCTGCCGGCGGTGCGCATGGAGCCGGCAGCCGACCAGTTCAACGTCCACCGCGCCGCAGCGCGGCTGACCGACATCCTCGGCGACGAGCAGCCCCACCCGGCCGACACTCCGGCTAATGACGCGGTGCGCGCGCGGTTAATCGCCAATCTGGTCGAGATCGGGCTCAAGCCGGAGGTGCGCGACACCCTCGCCTGCAACGAATTGCACAAGGCGCGCGGAGTGACCTGCGCCCGGGTTCGCAACGTGGTCGTGACGATCGGCCCGGCGGCGGGCAAGCAGGTGCTGCTCTCGGCGCATTACGACAGCACGCCGGTCGGGCCCGGGGCGGGCGACGACGGCGCCGGGGTCGCGACCCTGCTTGAAGTGGCTGAGGTGCTCAAGGACCAGCCGCTCAAGCGCCCGGTGACCTTCCTGTTCAACGAGGGTGAGGAATTGGGGCTGGTCGGCGCGCGCGCGTTCCTCGCCGATCCGCTCAGCCGCAATGTCGACAGCCTGATCAACCTCGAAGCGCGCGGCGTCACCGGTCCGGCCAACATGTTCGAGACGAGCGAGCCCAACGGCGCCGCGGTCGCGGTGTTCGACCGCGCGGTCAAAGTGCCGGTGGCCAATTCGCTGGCGACCGACGTCTATCGGCTGATGCCCAATTACACTGACGTCAATTCCTACGCGGAACGTGGCTGGACGACGCTCAACATCGCGATCATCGGCAATGAAACCCGCTATCACAGCGCCGGCGACACCATCGCCGCGCTTGATTACCGCAGCCTCCAGCATATGGGCGACCAGACGCTGGCGCTGACCCGGACGCTGGCCGATGGCGTTCCGGCGCCGGGCGGCGAGCGGATCTTCATGGACCTGCTCGGGACCGAGCTGATCGCCCTGCCGCTGACCGTCGGCGCGGCGCTGCTGGCCGTGCTGCTGTTCGGCCTCGGCTGGCGGGCGTGGCAACGGCGCAGCCTCGGGCGACCGTTGCTGGCGGTGGTTGCGGCCATGCTGGCCTCGGCGTTGCTGGCGTGGGCGGCGGAAGCCGTGGTCGGTTTGATTCGCCCGGGCATGTTCTGGCGCGCCTTTCCACTGGTTGCGCAACTGGCCGCTTATGCGTCCGCGATTGCTGCCTCCCTCGGCGTGCTGGCGACCCTGGCGCGAGGCATCGAATCCGAACGGCTGCGGATTGCATTCTGGCTGATGTTCGTGCTGCTCGGCGCGGGCATCGGGCTGGTCGCGCCGGGCGGGATCATCTTCTTCCTGTTCCCGCCGACCATGGTCCTGCTCGGCACGCTCGCCAGCCGCTCGAAGCGCGGCGCCGAGCGCTCCGCCGCTTTGGGCGCCGTGCTGCTGCTGTTCCTGACCTTCGGGGCAATGCTCGCCTTGCTGGAGGACCTGCTCAGCAACGGGCCGATCTGGCTGCTGGCGCCGCTCGGCTCGCTGATCCTGCTGCCGGTTTTGATCGAAGCCAAGCCGGTGCTCGACGAACTCACCCGGCGCCGCGCCTTGGCCAGCGCCGCGCTGCTGGCGATTGCCGGTTGGGCCGTTGCGGCGGCCGTCCCGGCTTATTCGGCCGACCGCCAGCAGCATTTTACAATCGAGCATGTGGCCGACGGCCGCCGCGCATGGTGGTCGGTGACCAACGACGATGCGCAGCTGCCACAAGCGTTCAAGGCGATTGGCCGCTGGCACCGCGGCGAGCTGCCGTTCAGCGAGCGCGCGCGCTGGCTAACTGACGCCCCGGTCGCAGGCGGCCTGGCCGCGCCGGCGGTGCAGGTAGTCGGCCGCCAGGGCAGCGGCGCGGGACGGCGGGTCAGCGTCCGCCTGCTACCCAATGGCGCGAGCAGCATTACTTTGATCGCGCCCGAGGATGCCGCCATCCGCTCCGGTGGAATTGGTGCGTTTGTGCGCCCGGTCGGACGCGGCAGCAGCGACGGCCGCTATACGCTGCGCTGCTTCGGGCGCAGCTGCGACGGCCAGGTGATGGACCTCACCATCGGATCGGCGCGGCCGGTCGAATTCATCGTGCTTGGCTGGCGGCCCGGCCTGCCGGCCGATGCAACGGCGCTGGTGCGCGGCCGACCAGCCAACGCCCGCCCGCAATATGCAGCGGATTCGAGCCTGGCGATGAGCCGGGTGCGGCTCTAGCGGGCGAAGCAAGGAAAAGGGCGGGAAGTCGCCCTCCCGCCCTCAATTCCTGATGCTTGTCGCGAGCGCCTAGGCGTCGGCTTTTTCAGCTTTGGCGGCGGCGACGTTCTTGGCCTTTTCAGCCTTGGCCGCGTCGCGCCGGGGATCGCGGCGCTCGGC
>JBDSGH010000252.1:0-7933 GCA_039919095.1 Sphingomicrobium sp.
AACATCGTCGGCGGCTCCGCCGGCAACCTCGTCGAATGGTTCGACTGGTACGTTTATTCGGCGTTCGGTCTCTATTTCGCGCCGAGCTTCTTTCCCCAGGGCGACCAGACCGCGCAATTGCTCCAGACCGCGGCAGTGTTCGCGGTCGGCTTCCTGATGCGCCCGGTCGGCGCGTGGGTGATGGGCATCTACGCCGACCGCCACGGTCGCAAGGCCGGCCCCACTTTGTCGGTGTCGCTGATGTGCTTCGGCTCGCTGCTGATCGCTTTTGCGCCGACCTATGCTCAGGCCGGGCTCGCTTCGCCCGCCGTGCTGCTCATCGCGCGCGTCATCCAGGGCCTCAGCATCGGCGGCGAATATGGCTCGAGCGCAACCTATTTGAGCGAGATGGCGGGGCGCGCGCGGCGCGGCTTCTGGTCGAGCTTCCAATATGTCACGCTGATTGCCGGCCAGTTGCTGGCGCTGGCGCTGCTGGTCGGCCTTCAGGCGTGGCTCGGCGAGGACGCGCTCGAAGCGTGGGGCTGGCGCATTGCGTTCGGCGTCGGCGCCGCGCTCGCCATCGTCGTGTTCTTCATCCGCCGCCGCTTGAGCGAAACCCAAAGCTTCACCAACGCCGCCGCCGCCTCGGACAAGCCCAAATCGAGCGGCCGGAGCCTGTTCCGGGACCACCCCAAGGAAGCGTTTCTGGTCATCGCCTTGACCGCCGGCGGCACACTCGCCTTCTACGCCTACACCACCTACATGCAGAAATTCCTGGCCAACACGGCGGGCTTCGACCGCGCCACCGCGACGCGCATCATGACCGTCGCGCTGTTCATGTTCATGCTGCTGCAGCCGCTCGCCGGGGCGCTATCGGACCGTGTCGGGCGGCGTCCGATGATGATCGGCTTCGGCCTCGCCGGACTTCTGTTCACATACCCCATCTTCACCGCGCTGGAGAGCGCGCGCGATCCGCTGACCGCCTTCGCTCTGGTCATGGCGGCGTTGGTCATCGTCACCGGCTACACCTCGATCAACGCGGTGGTGAAGGCGGAGCTGTTCCCCAGTCATATCCGCGCATTGGGCGTCGCGCTGCCGTTCGCCATCGCCAACACCATCTTCGGCGGCACCGCCGAATATGTCGCTCTATGGCTCAAGAGCGCGGGCCACGAGCGCGCGTTCTACATCTATGTCTCGGTGGTGATCGCGGGATCGCTGATTACCTACGCGACGATGCGCGAGACCAAGGCAACGAGTCTGATCGAGGAAGACTGATCGACTTCAGCCCTGATTGTCAGTGCTTGAGGAAGCCTTCGAGGTCATCACGCAATTCCTCGACCGACTGCCGCTGCCAGCCCTCCGCCCACGGGTTGTCGTCGTCCGCGGTATGGCGGGGCGCGCCGGTGATCATCGGCCGCGCGGCGGCGATTTCGGGGTGCACCTTGCTCAGCGCGTGGAGGTTGAACGGGGCGTCAAACACCAGCCCGGCCTTGCCCCCGCCGGTCCAGCCGACGGTGGCGAACAGCTGGCCCGCTTCGCCGAGGTCGAGCAACAGTTCTGCGCCTTCGGGATAGTCGGTCGGGCTTTCGATCAGCGCGCCATTTTCGGAAATGTTGCGCAGGCGGACCCGCGCGCTGCCATGGTCGTAATGGACCTCGCCCATCCAGATCAACGGATGGCGGCGCTCGCGGCGGCGAGAATCGACCGCGACTTCGACGACCGGCGCCGCGCGCTCGGGCAGGATGAGGTCGGGGAAGCTGCGGCGGACCACCGCGAGCAGCAGCGCATCGCGCTGGTCCTCGTTGCAATCGATGCGGGTTTCGTGAGCGAACTCGAGCCCGACGCGGTCGTCGCGCAGCCAGCGCACCGCGCATTCGAGCTCGGCGCCCTCGCCTAGCACCAGATCGACGCGGTCCCACAGCAATGGCGTCAGCGCGCCGCTGATCATCGCGCCGCCGCCCGACAGGTTGATCAGCTCGACGGGATGCGCCCTGCCGTTGTGGCGGACGCTGGCCGGCTCGTCGGTCAGGCGGTGGCGATCGTCGCCGCGCTGGTTGCCGCGGCGAATCTCGGAGCGCGCGACGCGAATGCCGCTCAGCCCGGCGTCGGGGCGCGGCGCGGCCTCGCCATCGGGCCCGACCTCGGGCTCGCTCGGCCGCGCGGCCTTGCGCGCCATCAGCGGATTGCGCGCCGGCAGGCCGCCCAATATGCTCGCGCGGAAGCTGTTCCGCGGCTGTTCCTCACAGGCCATGCGCCATTATGGCGCGGAACGGTTACAAAAGTGTGAGCGATGTTCGTTTAAGCGTCAGCCCGAATAATACATGTCGAACTCGACCGGGGAGGGGGTGGTCTCCCACCGCATCACTTCTTCCCACTTCAATTCGATGTAGGCGTCGATCTGGTCGTCGCTGAACACGTCGCCCTTGGTCAGGAACGCGCGGTCGGCCTGGAGATTGACCAAAGCCTCGCGCAACGACCCGCACACCGTCGGCACATTGACCAGTTCCTGCGGCGGCAGATCGTACAGATTCTTGTCCATCGGGTCGCCCGGATGAATGCGGTTCTGGATGCCGTCCAATCCCGCCATCAGCAGAGCGGAATAGGCCAGATAAGGGTTGGCCAGCGCGTCGGGGAAGCGGAACTCGACGCGCTTGGCCTTCTCGCCCGCGCCATAGGGAATGCGGCAAGAGGCCGAGCGGTTGCGGCTCGAATACGCCAGCAGCACCGGCGCCTCGAACCCCGGCACCAGGCGCTTGTAGCTGTTGGTCGCGGGGTTGGTGAAGGCATTCAGAGCCCGCGCATGCTTGATCACCCCGCCGATGAAATAGAGCGCCATGTCGGACAGGCCGGCATAGCCGTTGCCCGCGAACAACGGCTTGCCCTTGCTCCAGATCGACATGTGGGTGTGCATGCCACTGCCGTTGTCCTGGGCGATCGGCTTGGGCATGAAGGTCGCGGTCTTGCCGTAGGCGTGGGCCACCATGTGCACGACATATTTGTAGATCTGCATGCGGTCCGCGGTCTCGGTCAGCCCGCCGTAAGTCAGGCCCAGCTCATGCTGCGCCGCCGCCACCTCATGGTGGTGTTTGTCGCACGGCAGGCCCATCTCGATCATGGTCGCGACCATTTCGCCGCGGATGTCCATCGCGCTGTCGACCGGCGCCACCGGGAAATAGCCGCCCTTGGCGCGCGGCCGGTGGGCGAGGTTGCCGCCGTCGTAGGAGCGGCCCGAATTGACCGGCAGCTCGATGTCGTCGAGCTTGTAGCTAGAGGTGTTGTAAGTGTCCTCGAACCGAACGTCATCGAACATGAAGAACTCGGCCTCGGGGCCAACGAAGATGGTGTCGCCGATGCCGGTCGCTTTGAGATAGGCCTCGGCCCGGGTCGCGGTCGAGCGCGGGTCGCGGCCGTAAAGCTCGCCGGTCGAGGGCTCGACGATGTTGCACAGCATGATCAGCATCGGGGTTGCGCTGAACGGGTCGACGTAGGTCGCGTCGAGGTCCGGCTTCAGAATCATGTCGCTCTCGTTGATCGCCTTCCACCCGGCGATCGACGATCCGTCGAACATGAAGCCGTCGGTCAGCATGTCCTCGTCGATCAGGCCCGAAACCATCGTCAGATGCTGCCACTTGCCCTTGGGATCGGTGAAGCGAAGGTCGACCCACTCGATCTCGTCGTCCTTGATTCGTGAAAGGATCTTGCCCGCGTCGGTCGCCATGTCGTCTGTCCCCGAAAATCTTGTTGCCGTTCACCCGGACGCAATGCCGCGTGGGCTGCCGGCCGGGGCGGGCAGCACGGGACACCGAATCCAAAGCTTGGGAGAGACAGATTCCAGAGGCTCGCCGAAGAGTCAGCCGCGCGGCGAATATTTCACGCCATGGAGCTTAGAAAAGGCCCGCGGCGACCAGCAAATGCAGGCGTGGCAGCGGAGCCCGGAGCTAGGCGGTTGGGGAGGAGGTCCGGCGCTTGGCGCCGAACACGACCGCCAGGGCCTCATAATGTTCGGCCATCTGGAAGTGGGCGGCGGCGGCGCGGGCGTCGGTGGCGCGGCGGCTCAGGTCGCGCTCGCATTGCTCGCGGGTGGCGAAGTAATCGGCGTGGAATTCTTCGGACATGTCGCGCCTCGCACAGCAGGATTTCCTACCTCCCTCAAACGCAACACATTTGCTGCGGTTCCGGGGCGATATCCCGCGTTCAACAAGTGTGTCCGGCGGGCCTCAGAACGCCCGGCGCTGGGCGGCGACCAGCATGCGCAGCAGCATCGCCACCGGACGCGGCACGCCGACCTTGCCTTCGAGCCACAGGCTGACCGCCGAGCGGCTGACGCCGATCGCATGGGCGAGGTCGTTCTGGGTGCGATAGCCGAGCGTGCGCATCGCGGCGCGCAGCTCGTCCGGCGACATCGACGCCAAGCGCTCGTCTTTCGGGCGGGTTTCGGTGTCCATTGCCGGGGTCTTTAGCCGGAGCGGCTTGGGTCGTCACCCCGACCCTCGTCCGCTCGCGAGAGCGGGATCAGATTGCGTCCGGGCCGCGATCACCGGTGCGGATGCGGATCGCCTGTTCGATATCCGAGACGAAGATCTTGCCGTCGCCGATGCGGCCGGTGCGGGCGGCGCTGGCGATTGCCTCGACGACATTGTCGACCAGCGTATCCTCGACCACCACCTCGACCTTCACCTTGGGCAGGAAGTCGATCACATATTCGGCGCCGCGGTAGAGTTCCGTATGGCCTTTCTGGCGGCCGAAGCCCTTGACCTCGGTGACGGTGATGCCGCTGACCCCAACCTCGTGGAGCGCGTCCTTGACGTCGTCGAGCTTGAACGGCTTGATGATCGCTTCGATCTTCTTCATCCGCCAACCATGCCCAATCGCCGCCGCATTTGGAAGGCAGGTCCGCCGACATCATGAAAGCCATCATCCTTTCCGCCGGGCAGGGCTCGCGCCTCGGCCATCTGGTCGACGACCGGCCCAAGTGCCTGATCGATTTTTGCGGGCGTACGCTGCTCGACCGCCAGCTCGACACGTTGGCGGCGAACGGTGTCGACGAAGCGGTGGTGGTGACCGGCTTCCACGACGAATTGGTCGACGCGGCGATTGCCGCGCGGAGCGGCGGGCCGCGGGTGCGAACCGTGTTCAACCCGTTCTTCAAGGTCGCCGACAATACCGGTTCGCTGTTCATGGCGCGCGAGGAGCTGGGCGGCGACGGCTTGGTGTGGAACGGCGATACGTTGGTGTCGAACGGGCTGATGGCGCGGGTGGTGGCCAACCACCAGCCCGGGATCTGCGTCACGATCGACCGCAAGGACGGATACGACGACGACGACATGAAGGTGATCGTCGGCGACGGCGGCCGGCTTCGGGCGATCGGCAAGCGGATCAGCGACGGGGTCAACGGCGAATCGATCGGCCTGCTGGCGTTTCGCGACGGCGGCGCCGAGCGCTTCCGCGCAGCAATCGAGCGGGCGATGCGCACGCCCGAGGGCACGACCATCTGGTATTTGCGGGTGATCCACCACCTCGCTCAGAACGGCGAGGTCGCAACCTTCGACATCGCGGGCGAGGAATGGGGCGAAGTCGACTTCCCGCCCGACGTCGAAGCGGCGCGGGAGTTGGTCGCGCGCTGGGACGCCAAATAGGGCGCCTGGCACGTCAACCGGTCAGCGCGCCTTCCGGTCGCCGAGGAAGTCGTCGTATTTGAGCTGGACGACGTGCCCACCCGGGTCGCGGACCAGGCTGACCGGAACCCAATAGCTGCGATCCATGAACCGATCGCCGGCCAAGGGCAGCAGGATGGATGTGTCGCCGCTTGGCCAGTGCAGCGCGAGATCGTCCCCCTGCGAGGCGACGCGGACGTCGGCGTTCGCCTGATAAAAGGTCGGGCCAAAGTGAAAAACACCCTCGACCTCGGCGCGCTGGATTTGGGTGAGGGGGGTGTTGCGCAGCACCACTTGAGGAACCGTCTGGCCCAGAGCGATGGCCGCGATATCGTCCCCGAGCTGGGTCGTGACCGACGAATAGATGTTGCTGAGGACGACCACCGACAGGTCCTGGTCGGGCAGATGGACGATGGCCGAGGCGAAGCCGGGCGAGCGACCGTTCATCGAATAGACGATGGTGTCGAACCGGCGGCTGTTGAACTTGAACCAGCCGTAGCCGACGCGGCTGTCGAGGTTGAACATGATCGCGCGGGTCGCCGGAGACAGAAAGTCGCCGTGGAACAGCCCGCGCAGCCAACGCCGCTGGTCATTGGCGGTCGAGTAAGCGGAACCGCTGCCGGTCTTGCCCGACCACAGGAAATGCTCCGCCGGTTCGAGCCCGGTCGCGCCGACCGGGTGGTTGCCAAGCGCGACCGGTCCGGGGATCGGGCGATCGTCGTCAATCCCGCTGTCGCGCATCCGCAGCGGCTTGAACACGAGCTGCTCGACCGCCTTCGAAAACGGCAGGCCGGTGCGGCGCTCGACGATCAAGGCAAGCACATTGTAGGCGCTATGCTCCTCGCGTGAATAGCTTCCGCCCGGGGCATGGCGAGCCGGCAAATCCTTGACCTTGTCGACCAAAGTCGCAGCGGTCTGGTGGTGCTGGAGGACTTGGTCGTAATCGGGCAGCTCGTTGATGTCGCTGATCCCGGAGGTCTGGGTCAGCAGATGGCCGATGGTGATCGCCGAGCCATTGGGAAAGTCGCTGATCACGCCGGAGACCGGGGTCTCAAGGGTCAGTTTGCGAGCTTCGACCAGCCGCAGGATCGCGGCGGCGGTAAATTGCATCGACATTGACGCGATGTGAAACCGGGTGTTGAAGTCGATCGGCTGGTCGCGGCCGGGAGCGGCCTTGCCTGCCGCGAGTTCGCATAGCGTGCGACCGCGCCGTTCGACGACGACGACTCCGGCGAAATTCTGCGATGAGATGTAGGGCTGGGCATAGTCCTTGATTTGTCGGCAGATGCCCGCGCTGTCCGGCATTGGCGCCGAACCGACCGCCAATGCCAACGCCGCCGCCCCGACAATCATTGGACCTCCCCTTCGACGCTACAAAAGCAGCGCTACGATTGTAGCGCAAGCGAAATCGTGCGCGGGACGGTCAGCTCAGGCGGTTGGTCGCGGACAAATCGCGGATCTAACGGCGGGTGTCGACCGCGAGCCAGTTGGTTTCCCAGGTTGTGCCGCCGTCGGCCGAGTAGGATTGTTCGAACCGGGCTTCACGCTGCGACGGGCGGGTGATGACGAAGCGGACCAGGATGGTGCGGCCGTCCACTTGGTCCTGGCCGGTGAAGGTGCCGCGCCCGGCGGCGTCGAACGATCCGTACACCGGAGCGGTCAGCAGGCCGTTGCCGAGGCTGGCGAAGTTCAAATTCCATTGCCGCGCCTTGGGATTGTAGAGCCGGAGCGAGCCACCCTCGATCGCGCCCGCGGCATTCTTGACCGCCAGATCGACGAAATTGGCGCGGCCGCCGAGCAGCGGCTTGACCACGCTGGTCCCTTCGAAGGTGACCCATTTGGGCGCCTCGCCCGACAATGGATTGCGCAAGACGCGGACGTTGGTGGTCCACGTTCCAAGCTCCCAGTCGAAGTCGTGCTGGCCATCGCGTTGGGCGGACGCGGCGGGCGCGGCGGCGGCCATGACCGGCGCCGAAGGCAGTGCGATTGCCAGAGACGCGGCGGCCGCGACGCGAGAGAATGTGTTCACCGCGGCAACTTCAAGCGTACGGCGGCTGGTCGCGGCCGGTCGGGCTCTTGGTGAAAATCTCGCAGCCGTCTTCGGTGATCCCGATCGAATGTTCGAACTGGGCCGAAAGCGAGCGGTCGCGGGTCACCGCGGTCCAGCCGTCGTCGAGCAGTTTGACGTCGGCGCGGCCGATGTTGATCATAGGTTCGACCGTGAAGAACATGCCGGGGCGAAGCTCGACGCCGGTGCCGGGGCGGCCGGCGTGGACGACTTCGGGGCTGTCGTGGAACAG
>JBDSGH010000253.1:0-9087 GCA_039919095.1 Sphingomicrobium sp.
GAATCCTTGACCGCGTCGGCGCTGCGCGCGCTGATCGCCAGCTCGCACCCTTCGCGCGCGAGGATTTCGGCGATGGCATAGCCGATGCCGCGCGCGCCGCCGACGATGATCGCTTTCTTGCCGGCCAGTCCCAGGTCCATCTCTATCCCCTCAATTCGGCGCCGGTCGGCAGGCGCAGCAATTGCGCGCCGCCCGAAACGGCGATCGTCTCGCCTGTGGTAAAGCAGTCGGGCGCCGCCAGCCAGGCAACCGCCGAAGCGACGTCGGTGGGTTCGGTCAGGCGCCCGAGCGCGGTTTCCCTTTTGTAGACGTCGGCCATACGCGGATCGGCGAGGAAGGCCTCGGTCAGTGGCGTGCGGCTGAACCCCGGCGCGACCGCGTTGATTCGAATGCCGCGCGAGCCAAGCTCGAGCGCGGCGATCCGCACGATATGCTCGAGCGCAGCCTTGGCCCCGGCATAAGCGGCCAGGCCGGTGCCGGCGACGCGTGCGGTCAGCGACGAGAACAGGACGATCGCCCCGCCTTCGCTGAGCTGGGTCAGCGCGTGCTTGATAAACAGCAGGTTGCCGGTGACGTGGATCGTGAACTGCGCTTCGATCCGCTCGCGCTTGATCTTGGCGATCGAGCCGACGTCGGTCGTCCCGGCCGTGTTGACTGCGACGTCGAGCGGGCCGGCCACGGCGAACATCGCGGCGATGCTGTCTTCGTCGGTCACGTCGCAAGTCAGCGCCAGAGCGCCAATGTCGTTGGCCAGGGCGTCGAGCAAATCGCGGCGGCGGCCGGCGACAATCAGCTTGTAACCGTCAGCAGCAAGCCGGCGCGCGACCGCTTCGCCGAGCCCGCCGGGGCTCGATGCGCCAAGCACCAGCGCTCTCTTTTGCAGTGCTGCCATGATCGTGCTGCTACGCCGGAACGACCGGCTCATTCAACATAAAACAAACATGCATGACTGTTTTTTATCCGGCTGGAGTAATGGTCAGGCCGTTGTCGATGAGGAACTCGGCGCCGGTCACGAAGCGCGATTCATCCGACGCCAGGTAGAGGACCATGTTGGCGACGTCCCGCGGATGGCCGATCGCGCCTGCCGGAAGCACGCCCTCGGGCACGTTCTGCTCCTCGCCCGGACGGCCCATCGCGCCCTGGATCATCGGCGTTTCGATCGACCCGGGATGGACCGAATTGCAGCGGATCTTATAGTTTTTTTGCTGGCAGTGGATGGCGACCGACTTGGTCAGTGACCGCACCGCGCCCTTGGCCGCCGAATAAGCGCAGAACACCGGGTAACCGAGGTGGCTGGCGGTCGAACTCATGTTGATGATCGACCCGCCACCCGATTTGGCGATCAGTGGAATGGCGTATTTGCAGCCCAGAAATACGCCTTCGTTCATCACCGCCTGGACCTTGCGATATTGCTCGAGCGTGGTCTCCTCGGGGTCGGCGACGACCACGATCCCGGCATTGTTGACAAGGATGTGGAGCCCGCCGAAGCGCCGTTCGGCCTCGGCAATCGCGGCTTGCCAGCCGGCCTCGGACGAAACGTCATGCTCGAACGCTGCGGCGGCTTCGCCGATACCGGCCGCGACTGCCTGGGCGGCCGCGAGATTGATGTCGCACACCAGCACTTGCGCGCCTTCTTCGGCGAGCCGCCGACAATCGGCCGCGCCGAGCCCCGAGCCACCCCCGGTGACCAGCGCCACCTTTCCCTCAACACGTCCCATCGCCGACCAACTTCCCTTGTCTGTCACCGGCCCCTATTGAACCCGCAGCTCGCTTGACTTGTCAAAGTAAAAACAATCATGCTTGTTTTTTTCGCAAAGCCGAAAGGGCCTTGAATGTCGCGCACTGCGCTGTCCGCTACCGCCGCACGGTCGCCCTCCGAGCCGACCCAGCAAGCGTTGAAAAGCGCCCAGACCCGCGCCCGCCTGATCGAATCGACCATCCGCTGCCTGGTCAAGTTCGGCTATGCTGGAACGACGACGCCCAAGGTCGCCAGCGAAGCCCGCCTGTCGCGTGGGGCGATGCTCCACCATTTCGAAAATGGCGGCGCGCTGATGCAGGCGACCATTGCCGAGCTGCTCGACCGCCGGCTGCGCGCATTTCGCCGCGCTGTGACCAGTCCGTCGAGCGACGTCCGGACGCTGGTTAGGACCTATTGGAAGCAGCTGCTGAGCCCGGCCTTCGTTGCCTTCATCGAGCTTGCGATTGCCGCCCGCACCGACGTCAGCCTGGCGCGCATCCTGGAGCCCGCGCAGGCCGAGTTTCGCGAGCGCTGGTATGAACTTGCAGTGCAACTGTTCCCCGCCTGGCAGGAAGATCGCAAGGCGTTCGACTTGGCGCTCGCACTGACCCAGAACACGGTCGAGGGGATGGCGATCAACCGCCTGATTCACGGCTGTGAAGAAGCGATGATCGATCCCGTACTCGACAATCTGGAGGCGCAGATTGTTGCGCTACGGCCGCAACCGAAGGATTAGCCTTGGTCGCCGACGCCCCATTGAATGCCGCGACGGAGGATTTCGCGGAAGATCGGATAATCCCAGCTGCAGCGCTGTGGGTGCGGCCAGTAATTGCTCAGCGGGCGGAGGTCGTAATGGCCGCGGCAGTGGCCGAGCGAACAGTACAGCACGGCTCCCTTGCCGAGCGCGCGCAGGTAAAGGATCGGGACGTCCTGCGGCGGGAAAGTCTGGCGCTCGAAATCAGGACAGTCGCCGCCGTCGAACGCGCTGTGCATCAGCACCTCGATATCGGCCGTGAGGTCGCACAGATAGAGCTCGTCGACCGTCGAGAAATCGCGCAATCCTTCGGTCAATGGATGGGCTTGCGCCATGCGGACCTTGATCGGCGCGATCGGCGGGTGGCCGGTGAAGCGCGTGCCGAGCAGCGCCATCAGGGCCGGTGCCTCGTCGGGCGTGGTGACCTTGCCGGCCTCGTCGAACCGCAGGATGCTGTTGGTGCCGTGGAGCGCGAGCCAGCGCCCGCCGCGATCGAGGAACGCTTCGAGCGCCGCGACCTCGCTCGCGCTCGGCACCAGGTCGCAGGTGTAAGTGATCAGCAGGGTGCAATCGGCCAGACGCGCCGTGTCGCCGAAATTGTTGGCGACGGTGGTGCGCAATTCGGGTGTTTCGGCAAGCAGCTTCAGCAGCTCGAGCCGCGCGAAATCGATGTCGTGATATTTACCCGCGGCAATCAGGTGGACGTCGGTGGCGGTCGGCATTGGCCCTCCTTGCGCGCGAGGTTAAGCTGATGGCTGGCCGCGGCAAGGGGCCGCTCGCGGGGGTCATCGTGCTCGACCTGACGAGCGTCCTGATGGGTCCCTATGCGACCCAGATCTTCGCCGATCTCGGGGCCGACGTGATCAAGGTCGAAGACCCGCGCGGCGATACCACGCGCTTCCTACCGCCCGGGCCGAGCCCTGGTCGCGGCGCGATGTTCATCAATCTGAACCGCGGCAAGCGCAGCCTTGCGCTCGACCTCAAGCAGCCGGCGGCGCGGGCCGCACTACTGACCCTGGCGCGCGGTGCCGACGTCTTTGTCCACTCGATGCGGGCCGGTGCCATTCGCCGCCTCGGGCTCGATTATGCAGCGCTGCGTGAGGCCAATGCGGCTATCATCTACGCCAACCTTTACGGTTTCGGGCGCGGCGGGCGCTACCGCGACTATCCCGCTTATGACGATATCGTCCAGGCGGCGTCCGGCCTGGCCGATCTGCAGGCGCGACTGAACGGTGGCGAGCCGGCCTATTTGGCGACGGTGGTGGCCGACAAGGTCGCCGGCCTGACCGCCGCTTATGCCATCGCCGCGGCGCTGTTTGCGCGTGAAAAGGGCGCCGGCGGGCAGGAAATCGAAGTGCCGATGTTCGAGACTCTGGCAAGCTTCGCCATGACCGAGCATCTGTGCGGGTCGCTGTTCGATCCGCCACTTGGCCCGCCCGAATATCCGCGCGTGGTGTCGCCCGAACGGCGGCCTTACCGAACGCGCGACGGTTACCTCGGGGTGATGATCTACACCGACCAGCACTGGCGCGCCTTCTTCGACGCGATCGGCAATCCTGACTGGTCAACCGACGCGATGTTCATGTCGATTACCAGCCGCACGCACAACATCGGCGCGGTGCTCGGGCGGCTTTCGGATGTCCTTGCCCAGCGTACCAACGATGAATGGATGGCGGTGCTGACCGCTGCCCAAGTCCCGGCGATGCCGATCAACAGCCTGACCGACCTGCTCGACGATGTGCATTTGGCCGACACCGGTTTCTGGGTTGAGCGCGACAGCGACGACGGGCGCATGCGCTTTCCAGCGATCCCAACCGATTTCTCGGCCACGCCCGGCGACATCGGCGATCCCGGCCCGGCGCATGGCGCGGACGGCGAAGACATTTTGCGAAATGCAGGGTTGAGCGCAGAAGCGCTTGCCGGCCTCAAGGCGTCGGGGGCGCTGGTCGGGTGTTAGGCCGGCTCGAACAGCAGCAGCGGCGCATCGCCGGCGCGGTCGATGCGCACGCGGACCGCCATGCCGATCCGCACGTTGTCGGCGCCAACCACCCGGCTCATCACTCGCGGGCCTTCGGCGAGGTCGATCAGCACGACGTTGTAGGGCTTGTCCGGCGCACGCGGGTGGACCGTGGTGACCGAATAGACCGTGCCGTGGCCACTCGCGCTGATCCACTCCCAATCGCGATTCCCGGTGCCCGGCTCGGCCACCCGCGGCGGGAAGAAACAGCGGCCGGTGGCGCGCGCCCGCTGCAGCTTGAATTCGCCGTCCACCAGCGCTTGGCGCCAACTTTGCTCCGGGCTCATCGCTCGAGCTTATGGGGCGCGCGATGAGCCCGGGCAAGGCGGCGGTAGTCGGCGCGGCGACCTTCGGCATTGGCGAATGCCCGGGGACCAGCTCGCTCGAAATGGCCGCTACAGCTGGCCTGCTCGCGCTCGACGATGCGGGGATTGAGCTGGGCGAAGTCGATGGCCTGTTCATCTGCCTGCCCGACGACATGTTCGCCGGGCTCAGCCTCGCGGAGCATCTCGGCGTCCGGCCCAGGTTCACCGATTGCAACCGTACCGGCGGGTCAGCGTCGGTCAGCCACCTGATCACCGCAGCGGCGCTGCTCGAAGCGGGCGAGATCGACGTCGCCTTGCTGGCTTACGGCTCGAACCAGCGCAGCGCCGGCGGGACATTGTCGACCCCGGCCCGCCCAAGCCCGTTCGAAGCGCCCTACAAACCCCTGTTCCCGGCCAGCGGCTATGCGCTGGCGGCGGCGCGGCACATGCATGACTTTGGCACCACGCGCGAACAATTGGCGGCGGTCGCGGTCGCCGCTCGGCACTGGGCCAACGGCAATCCCGAAGCCTTTGCCAAGGGCGATTTGACGATCGAGGATTGCCTCAATTCCCGGATGATCAGCGATCCCCTGGCAAAGAGCGATTTCTGCCTGGTTACCGACGGCGCGGCAGCGATCGTGCTCACTCGCGCCGACCGCGCGCGCGATGCGCGCAAGACCCCGGTTGCGCTGCTCGGCGCGGCGGCGGCGACCTGGCACCACAATATCTCGAGCATGCCCGACCTGACGGTAACCGCAGCGAGCGAAAGCGGACCGCGCGCAATGGCCGCGGCCGGGATTGGGCCAGGCGACGTCGATGTCGTCCAGCTCTACGATGCCTTCACCATCAACCCGATCCTGTTTCTCGAAGATCTCGGCTTCTGCGCCAAGGGCGAGGGCGGTCCATTCGTCGCCAGCGGCGCGATCGCGCCCGGGGGTAGCCTGCCGGTCAACACCAATGGCGGCGGCCTGTCGTGCGTCCATCCCGGGATGTATGGGCTGTTCGCATTGGTCGAGGCAGTCCGCCAATTGCGCGGCGAAGCGACCAACCAGGTCGCAGACGCACGAATCGCGCTGGTCCACACCAATGGCGGCTCCTTGTCGAGCCAGGCGACCGCGATCCTCGGACGCGCACTATGATGGAGCAATAAGACCATGGCCGAAGCCTATATCGTCGCAGCGGTGCGCACTGCCGGCGGGCGGCGCGGCGGCGCGCTCAAGGATTGGCACCCGGCCGATCTGGGTGGCGAAGTCCTGAACGCGATCCTTGACCGCACCGGCATCGACCCGGCGGCGGTCGAGGACGTCATCGCCGGCTGCGTCAGCCAGGTCGGCGAGCAGAGCTTCCACGTCGGTCGCAATCTGGTGCTCGCTTCGCGCCTGCCCGACAGCGTTCCGGCGGTGACCATCGACCGTCAGTGCGGCAGCTCGCAGCAATCGGTCCATTTCGCGGCGCAGGCAGTGATGAGCGGGGTCCAGGACGTGGTCATCGCCGCCGGGGTCGAGAGCATGACTCGGGTGCCGATGGGCGCTCCGACTCTGCTCGCCGCCAAGGCCGGTGTTGGCGTCGGACCGTGGAGCGAGCGCATCCTGGCGCGCTACGGCGTCGGCGAGTTCAGCCAGTTTACCGGCGCCGAGATGATCGCCCAGAATTACCAGATGAGACGCGACCAGCTCGACGCGTTTGCCCTCGACAGCCATCGCAAGGCGGCCGCCGCGACCGCGGCCGGGGCATTTGATCAAGAGATCGTGCCGGTGCGGATTATCGATGCCGACGGGAAGGAAACGCTCCACACCCGCGACGAGGGCATTCGGGCCGACGCTTCGCTCGAAAGTCTCGGGGCGTTGAAGACGCTCACGGAAGGCGGCGTGATCACCGCCGGCAACGCCAGCCAGATCTGCGATGGCGCCTCGGCGGTGCTGGTGGTCAGCGAGCGCGCGCTCAAGGTTCACGGCCTGACGCCGCTGGCGCGGATCGACCAGATGACGGTGACCGCTGGCGACCCGGTGATCATGCTGATGGAGCCGATTCCGGCGACCCGGCGCGCGCTCGAGCGCGCTGGGCGCTCGATCGACGAGATCGACCTGTTCGAAGTCAATGAAGCGTTTGCTCCGATCCCGCTTGCCTGGCTCAAGGAATTGGGCGCCGACCCGGCCAGGCTCAATGTCCAGGGCGGCGCGATCGCGCTTGGCCATCCGCTCGGCGCGACCGGCGCCAAGCTGATGGCGACTCTGGTTCACGGCTTGCGCAGGCATGGTGGGCGCTTCGGCTTGCAAACCATGTGCGAAGGCGGCGGCATTGCCAACGCGACCATCATCGAGTCGCTGCATTGAGCGATTATGACGTCCTGATTGTCGGCAGCGGCCATGGCGGCGTGCAGGCCGCGAGCATGCTGCGCCAGCTCGATTTCGATGGCTCGATCGCGATCCTTACCGCCGACCAGGACGAGCCCTACGAGCGGCCGCCGCTGTCCAAGGACTATTTGAGCGGTGACAAGGATTTCCACTCGATCCACCTGCGCGGGCCGGACTTCTGGGCCGACAAAAAGGTCGCGCTGGTCCTCGGCCACACGGTGTCGTCGGTCGACCCCGCGGGCAATCGCGTGACGTGCGAAGGCGGTCAGACCTTCGGCTACGGCAAGTTGATCTGGGCCGCCGGCGGCGAGCCGCGGCGGCTGACCTGTGACGGCCATGACCTGGCCGGGTTGCATGCGATCCGCAGCCGGGCCGACGTCGACCGGCTGCGCACCGAGCTCGCCGATGCCCAGCGCGTGGTGGTGATCGGCGGCGGCTATATCGGGCTCGAGGCGGCGGCGTCGCTGACCAAGCTTGGCAAGCATGTGACCGTGCTCGAAGCGCTCGACCGATTGCTTGCGCGGGTCGCGGCCGGCCCGATCTCGGATTTCTTCCAGGCGCAGCATTGCGCGCGAGGGGTCGATATCCGCCTCAATGCGGCGGTCACTTGCATCGAGGGCGAGGACGGCCGCGTCGCTCGCGTCATCCTCGCCGACGGAACATCACTACCTGCGGATCTGGTGATCGTCGGAATTGGCATTGTGCCGCACGTCGCCGCGCTCGGGGCGGCCGGCGCCGACGCGCCCAACGGTGTCGCGGTCGATGAATTTTGCCGCACCAGCCTGCCCGAGATTTACGCCATCGGCGACTGCGCGCTGCACCGCAACGCCTATGGCCCGGAGCGCCAGGTGCGGGTCGAATCTGTCCAGAATGCCGTCGACCAGGCCACGGTCGCCGCCCGTCATATCGTCGGGGATCCGCTCGCTTATTCGGCGACACCGTGGTTCTGGTCGAACCAGTTCGACATCAAGCTGCAGACCGTCGGGCTCAACAGCGATTACGATCAAGCGGTCGTCCGCGGCGATCCGGCCAGCGGCCGTTTCTCGGTCGTCTATTGGCGCGGCGGGATTATCGTCGCGCTCGATTGCGTCAACATGGTCAAGGATTTCGTCCAGGGCCGCGCGCTGGTGGAACGCCGCGCTGCGCTTGACCCCGCGGTGGTCAGCGACGCAGCGATCCCGCTCAAGAGTTTCGCGCTTCAGGAGTGAACATGCCGACTGTCAACGTCACCACCCGCGAAGGCGAACAACGCGTGATCGAAGCGACCAGCGGCCGCTCGTTGATGGAGAATCTGCGCGACGGCGGGATCGACGAGATCCTCGCCTTGTGCGGCGGCAATTGCAGTTGCGCGACCTGCCATGTCCATGTTGCCGAGGAATGGCTTGAACGACTGAACCCGATTAGTGCCGACGAAGACGATCTCCTCGACAGCTCGGACGACCGCCAGCCAAATAGTCGCTTATCGTGCCAAATTCCGGTCACGGACGCGCTTGACGGGATCGCGGTGACGGTTGCGCAGGAGGACTGAGCCGAGGCTTGGCCGCGGTCAGGCGGCGACTCCGAAATTGCCTATCTCGGCCTCATCGGGAGTCATTTCCCGGAAATAGGTGATGGTGATCATGTTGCCGACAAAGTCGTCACCCCGAATCCGGACATTGGCTTCGCTCGGATCGGGCAGGCGATCGCGGACCGCGACCAGGCGTTCGACCAGTGAGTCGATCGAGCTGCACTCGGGGATGTCGACGACTTCGCGGATCAAGGTAAGCATGGCATCATCACTCCAACCATTCAGGTCGTGGATATTGCGGCGGCGCGCGGTCCCCTGAAACTCCGATGTAATACGCAAGGTGGCGTCCACTGGCGTAGGTAGTATTGCGCTGGCGCAAGGCGTCGTCCGGCTTGGTATGAGGCCTCCAAAT
>JBDSGH010000254.1:0-4905 GCA_039919095.1 Sphingomicrobium sp.
TGGTGAAGGTGCGGTCGCGCACTTGGCCTTGCTGGCGGATCAACTGGTAGAGCCGTTCGCCGGACACCTGGCCGGTGCCGTCGGCGGCGACGTCGGTGCCGGCGCTTGCACCCGGCGCCTGGCCGTCAATCGTGACCTTGAATCGGACCGGCCGGCCGCCCGGCGAGCCAAGCACGAGGTGGAGGTCGCGGGCGTGGAAGCGGTATTTGATGCTGGCGCCGGGCGCGGCCGAGCGCGCGCTCTGCTTGGCGACGATCCACTGGCCGCCGAGCGACCATTGGTTGAGCGCGCCGGGCGAGCCGAGGTAGCGCGCCGAGCGGTCGTGGAGCATCCCGCCGGGCGAGACGAAGCGCTGTGCCCGGGCGTAGCCAATGTAGGTTTCGGACGATTGCAGCGTGCCGACCGCGGCGGCCGCTTCCGCGCCCTTGGTTGCGACGGCCTGCGCCATGCCGCCGGCGGGCGCGCGGCCAGCCTCGGCCAGCAATTGGCGGATGACCTTTTCGGACTGCGCGTAACCGCCCTCGCCGAAGTGATGAAAGCGGACTCGCCCGGCGGCGTCGATGAAATAATGCGCCGGCCAGTAATTGTTTTTGAGCGCGCTCCACAGCTTGTAATCATTGTCGAGCGCGACCGGGTAGCGGATGCCGAGATCGGCCACTGCCTGGCGCACGTTGGCGGGATTGCGCTCGAACGCGAACTCGGGCGCGTGGACGCCGATCACGACCAGCCCGTCCTTGGCATATTGGTTGTGCCAGGCGCGGACATAAGGGATCGAGCGCAGGCAGTTGATGCAGCTGTAAGTCCAGAAATCCACCACCACGACCTTGCCGCGCAGGCTCTCGCGGGTCAGCGGCGGGCTGTTGATCCATGGTCCGAGACCGGCCAGGGACGGCAGCTCGCCCTCGACCGGCAGCACCAACTGGCCGTTGGCGCCAACCGCGCTGCTGCTGTCGGCGGCGACACCGCTGACCCCGAGCTTGCGCGCCAGGCTGGTCTCGAAGCTCGCGGTCTGGGTCGCCGACAGCTTCGACAGCACGCGCGTGTCGAGCCCGAGCGCGATTGCGCCGACCCCGACCAGCACCAGCACGCCGAGCACCTGGCGGATGCGCTCGCTGGCGAAAAGAGAGCCTTTCATGCGGGCGAACAATCTGCCGCCGACGAGCAGCGCCAAAGCGAGCGAGGTCGCCGCGCCAAGCGCGTAGGCGAGCAGCAGGAAAGTGGTGTTCAAGGTCGCGCCCTGGATGGCGGCGGCGGTGAAGATGATGCCGAGGATCGGGCCGGCGCACGGCGCCCACAGCAGCCCGGTGGCGGCGCCGAGCACCAGCGACGAGCCGATGCTATCGCCGCCCGGCCTGGTCGCGGAGCGTTCCGACAGGCGCGAGCCGAACGCCACCAGCGGGCGCGTCAGGCGATCCGACAGCGACGGGAATACCAGCGCCAGGCCGAACAGTGCGAGCAGTCCCAGCGCGAGCCAGCGCCCGACTTCATTGGCGCGGACCGCCCAGCCGCCACCGACCGCGGCGAGGGTCGCGACCGCGGCGAAGGTCAGCGCCATCCCGACCAGCAACGGCAACGCGCCGCGCACGAAGCCGCGGTCGGCGCGGGCGAACACGAACGGCAGCACCGGCAGGATGCACGGGCTGAGGATGGTCAGCACGCCGCCGAAATAGGCCAGCAGGATGATCAGCATGGCGAGGCCTCCCGGATCACGCCGGCTGGAACCGCAGCGCCAGCCCGTTCATGCAATAGCGCAAACCGGTCGGCTTGGGGCCGTCGCCGAACACGTGGCCGAGGTGCCCGCCGCAGCGCGCGCAGAGGATTTCGGTGCCGAAGAACAGGTTGCGGGTGCCGCGCGTGACGACTGCCCCGGGCAGCGCCCGATAGAAGCTCGGCCAGCCGGTGCCGCTATCGAACTTGGTGGTCGAGGCGAACAATGGGTTGGCGCAGGCGGTGCAGACAAAGCGGCCGCGGCGATGCTCATCGTTGAGCGGGCTGGTGCCGGCCCGCTCGGTCCCGGCCTGGCGCAGGATGCGATAGCGTTCGGGGCCGAGCCGCTGGCGCCACTCGGCGTCGGTCAAAGTGACTGGAAAGCGGCGCGGAGCGGCCGCGCTGCCACGCGACACCGCCACTGCGGCAAGGCCAATGCCAAGCGCGCCAAGCAGGCCGCGGCGATCGAAGGTTGGGTTGGTCATCATGCCTTATATACGCGCCCTCTAGCCGAGCGGATGCACTGTCAGCCGAGCGGACGCACCGTCAGGCGCGTTCGAGCTTGCCCGAGGCGACCACCGGCCCGGTCGGCAGGCCGGTTGGCGAGCCGCCCATCGGTTCGACCGACAGCGCCAAGGTGACGCCCTCGCGCAGCTGGCTGGCCATCGGCTGGTCGAGCGTGGCGCGCATCTTGGGGCCCGGCATGGTGCCGAGCGAGCGCGGCTTGCCGTCGGCCGGGATCATCCACAATTCGTGGGCGTGGCCGGGATCGGCCGGCATGTCGCTGGCGGCGGCGACCATCAGCCGCCGCTCGGCCGGGTTCCAGCTTGCGACCAATTTCATGTTCCGCGCATCGTCGCCGAGCATCGCCACCATCTGCGCCGGGACTTCGATGGCGAGCGGCGGTGTAATCGGCTCAATCGGCGGCGGCGGCCGGGTGACCAGCACCAAGGCGAGCGAGGCGGCGAGCGCCATCGCCCCGCCGGCGATGCCGCGCCAGACCCCGACCCGGCGGCGCAGCTGGATGACGTTGGCGCCGGCCGCAGAGGGTTCGACGAGGTGGCGTTCGATCCCGCTCCACAGTGCGGCCGGTGGGTCGACCGCAGCGACTTCCTCGAGCAGCGGCGACAGCCGGCCCGACCAGCGCGCGATTTCGGCGCGGAAGCGGGCGTCCGACGCGGCCAGCGCGCGAGCCCGCGCCAGTTCGTCTCCGCTAAGAGCGCCGAGCGCATATTCGGCGGCGAGCTGGTCGCGGTCGTCGGGGCTCATGGCATCACCGGCTGTTCGAGGCAGGAGCGCAAGCGCGACAGCCCGCGGCGGATCCAGCTTTTCATGGTTCCGAGCGGGACCGCCTGGCGCTGCGCCAGTTCGGGATAGGTCGCGCCATCGAGAAAGGCGGCGCGGATCATCGCGCCGTGCTGCGGATCGAGCTGGTCGAGGCAGCGGGTCAGCCGCGCGCGCTCCTGGCTTTGCTCGATCACCTCGAATGCCGACGGGCTGTCATCGGCGACATCGGCCGCGACATCGAGCGGGTTGGTGCCGAGGCTGCGCGCGCGCAGCCGGTCGATCGCCTTGTTGCGGGCCATCACGGCGAGCCAGGTAATTGGGCTGGCCTTGGCCGGATCGTACAGCGCGGCCTTGCGCCACACCGTCAGGAACACGTCCTGAAGTACTTCCTGGGCGTCGTCCTCGCTCGGCAGGACGCGGATGCAGATGCCGTAGAGCTTGGCCGAGGTGCGCTCGTACAGCGCCGCCAGCGCCGAGCGGTCGCCGCCCGCGATGCCGCTCAGCAGCGGCACCAGCTCACGGCTTGCCGCGGCGGGTTCCAGCGTATCGGACTCAGGCACGGGTTGGTCCATGCCCGCCCCAATGAACCACCTTCCGCCCGGCGGAAAGCCCACTCCGGCGGGAGAAGGGGGCGCAGATGCTAAACGGGCTCGCATCTGGTCTTCTCCCGCCGGGGGCTGCCGGCAACAAGGGTACAGCCGGCCGCAGTCTATTCACGCAGTGCCATGGGTCAGGGCATCAGCACATGATCGACGACGTGGATCACGCCGTTGGACTGCATCACATTGGCGATCGTGATGCGCGCCTGGGCGCCCTTCGAGTCGACCACGACCCAGCCCGAACCGCGCTTGCGGAAGCGCAGGCTTTCGCCCTGGACGGTCTTGAGCGTCGCGGTGCCGTGATGGCGCGCGGCGAGGGTTGCAATCTGGCCCGCGGTGATCCGCCCGGGGACGACATGGTAGGTCAGGATGTTGGTCAGCATCGCCTTATTCTCGGGCTTGACCAGGGTCTCGACGGTGCCGGCCGGGAGCCGCGCGAACGCGGCGTTGGTCGGCGCGAACACGGTGAACGGACCGGCGCTCGACAGGGTGTCGACCAGATCGGCCGCCTTGACCGCGGCGACCAGGGTCGTGTGGTCCTTCGAATTGACGGCATTGGCGACGATGGTCTTGGTCGAATACATCGCGGCCCCGCCGACCATCGGGTTCTTGGCCGACGCCGAAGCGCCGACCGACAAAGCCACGGCGGCAGTCACTGCAAGCGCGGTACGCGAGCTGAACTTGGTCATTTCTGGTCTCCTGTTGAGCTCAGCATCACGAGCTGGCGGTCAAGTTACGAGAAGCGCGGGTCGGCGGATGCGGCGCCGCCAAAAGAAAATCTCGGAGCAGTGCAATCCGATGGTCTAGGCTATGGCGCTGACATCGAACGTCATTCGACGATCGAGCGGGACGGCAGTGGAGGGGTAATGGCCAAGTTCGTGCTCGCGGTGCCGCGCCGGGCGGCGGCTGGCGCAATCGGCCTGGCCAAGGTCGAGCGCGCCTGCGCCGCGCTCGCACCGGACGATCTGGAGCTGGCGGTCCACGCCGCGCAATCGCGCGATGGGGTGGTGACCGCGATCCTCAACCCGTCGCCGGCAATGCGCATCGAGCCATCGGCGATCGGCCTCGGCGCGATCGCCGATGGCGGCCAGCCCTGGTCTGAGCCCGGCGGCGCAGTCCCCGACGGCAGCTTCGTCATCGCCCGCTGGAACGAGGCGGTGGTCGAGCTGCTGTCGGACGTGGTCGCGACCCGCACCGCGTGGTGGGTGCTGACCGAGGATTATTTCCTCGCCTCCTCGTCGCAGCGGGCGATCGTCCGCCTGCTCGGCGATTTCCAGTTCAACCGTGAGGTCATCGCGTGGATGCTGGCCGG
>JBDSGH010000255.1:0-4263 GCA_039919095.1 Sphingomicrobium sp.
ATGGCGTTCGACGAATGCACCGCGTTTCCGGCGAGCGCGGACCAAGCCGAAGCGTCGATGGAGCGCTCGATGCGCTGGGCGAGGCGGTCGCGGGATGCCTTTGATACGGGTGGCGAGCATGCGGGCCGAGCGGCGCTGTTCGGAATCCAGCAGGGGTCGATGGTCGAGGGGCTGCGGCAGCGCTCGTCGGACGCGCTGCTCGGGATCGGCTTCGACGGCTATGCGATCGGCGGGCTGGCGGTCGGCGAAGGCCAGGCCGAGATGTGCCGAGTGCTCGATTTCGCGGTGGCCATGCTGCCGGCCACCGCGCCGCGCTACCTGATGGGGGTCGGCAAGCCCGACGACATCGTCGAAGCGGTGGTGCGCGGGATCGACATGTTCGATTGCGTGCTGCCGACGCGCTCGGGGCGGACCGGGCAGGCGTTTACCGCGGATGGACCGCTTAATTTGCGCAACGCCCGCTTCGCCGAGGACCGCGAGCCAATCGAGCCGGGCTGCCCGTGCCCGACCTGCAACAGGTTCGAGCGGGCCTATGTCCATCATTTGGTCAAATCGGGCGAGATTTTGGGCGCGATGCTGATGACCGAGCATAATCTTTGGTTCTACCAGAGGCTGATGCAGGGGCTGCGCGACGCGATCGGGGGCGGGCGGCTGGCCGCCTACGCGAGCGAGTTCGTCGCGCGATATCGCAAGCCGACGTGACGGAGCTGCTGATCGACCAGGCGGCGCTAGAGCGCGTGTCGCTTGACGCCATCCGCGAGCTGACCGAGGCGGCGACCGCGGCGGGAGCAGGGACCGAAGGTGCGGGCCCCGACCAAGCGGCCGACAATCGCCGGGTGGTCGAGCTGAGTGCCGCGACCTGCGCGGCGGCGGCGGAAGACCCGCAACGGCATCTGGTCGTGGCGGTCGTCGACGGCCGCTTCGCCGGTTACATGATCGCCACCATCCACAGCGAGGACGACCGCGAGCTCGACTGGCTGATGGTCGATCCGCAATTTCATGGCGGCGGGGTGGCCGGTCCGCTGATGGAGGCAGGGGTCGCCTGGCTGGGCGCGGAGCGGGCGCAATGGCTCAACGTCATCAACGACAATGCGCGGGCGGTCGCCTTTTACCGCAAGCACGGTTTCGAGATCGATCCAGAGGTCAGAAGCGACCATCGGGTGCCGCGAGTGATCATGCGCCGAGCCGGCGGCGGAGCGCGGCCCTAGTCCGCCTTCAGCGACAGGAAACTTGGCATCGGGCCGTTCCAGCCGCCGTCGTCCGCATCGTCGGCGTCCGGCTTGGGCTCGCGGCGGGCGGGGCGGGGCTTGCGCTCTTCCCTGGCTTTCGCGGGCGGCGGCGGAGCGGCCTTCTCGGGAGCCTCGTCACGCGGCGCGCGCTCGGTTCGCGGTGGGCGGCTGTCGCGGGCTTCGCGCGGTTTGCGGCTGTCGCGCGGCGGCCGTGACTGGCGCGATTCGCGTGCCTCGCGCGGCGCGCGTTCAGCCTGCTCAGTAGGTTCGTCGCGGGCTTCGGCCGGTGCCGCGGCGGCCTGGTCCGTGCCGACCCGGGCGATCTTGAAGCCGGTCAGTTTTTCGATCGCCGCGACCTGGTCGGCTTCGGCTGCGGTGGCAATCGTGATGGCGATGCCCTTCATCCCGGCGCGGCCGGTGCGGCCGATGCGGTGGATGTAGTCATCGGGCTGCCACGGCACGTCGAAGTTGACGACGTGGCTGACGCCTTTGACGTCGAGCCCGCGCGCCGCGACATCGGACGCGACCAGGATGTTGATCTCGCCCGATTTGAAGCGGTCGAATTCGGCGATGCGGCTCGACTGGTCCATGTCGCCCTGGATCTGGCCGACCGAGAAGCCCGAGCGCTTGAGGCTGGTGGTCAGCTCGCGGACCGTGGTCTTGCGGTTGGAAAAGACGATCGCGTTCTTGAATTCGGTCGAGCGCAGGATGTCGCGCAGGGCGTCCTTTTTCTTGTCCGGGCGGACCACCACCAGCCGTTGCTCGATATTGACGTTGGCGGTTGCCGGGCGGGTCGCTTCGACCCGTTTGGGGTCGTTGAGGAACTTGGCGGCGAGTTTCTGAATGGGCGGCGGCATGGTCGCCGAGAACAGCAAAGTCTGGCGGGTCTTGGGAAGCTTCGAGCAGATTTCCTCGATGTCGGGGATGAAGCCCATGTCGAGCATCCGGTCGGCTTCGTCGATCACCAGCAGCTCGCAGCCGTTGAGCATGATCTTGCCGCGGCCGAACAGGTCCATCAGCCGGCCGGGCGTGGCGATCAGCACGTCGACGCCTTTCTCGAGCGCCTTGACCTGGTCGCCCATTTGCACGCCGCCGATCAGCAGCGCCATCGAGAGCTTGTGATACTTGCCGTATTTCTCGAAATTCTCGGCGACCTGGGCGGCCAGCTCGCGGGTCGGCTCGAGGATCATCGAGCGCGGCATGCGGGCGCGGCTGCGGCCCTGGGCGAGGATGTCGATCATCGGCAGCACGAAACCGGCGGTCTTGCCGGTGCCGGTTTGGGCGATGCCGATGATGTCCTTGCCCATCAGCACCGAGGGGATCACGCCGCGCTGGATCGGCGACGGTTCGGTGTAGCCGCTGTCGGTGACGGCGCGCAGCAATTCGTCGGAAAGGCCGAGGTCGGCAAAAGACATTCAAAAATCCGGAAAATGAGGGAGTGGCGGGCGCCCACGCCGGGCGGCCGCGACTAGCGCTTGGCTAACGCTGCCAAGTGCAAAATGTCAAGGAAAGCCGGGCTGAAGCCGGCCGCGGATCAGCCTTTGACCTTGGGGATCAGCCGGCGGAAGTGATCGATGCGGCAGCTCCCGCCGATCCGCGAGTGGACGGAATCGCGCCCGGCGCAGACCCGGTGGTCGCCGGTCTTGAGATAGAATCCGCCGTAATAATCAAGCGCCGGGCAATCCTCGTCGAAGGTCGCGCGCATCCGCCGGCTCTGCGGCAGCAGGAAATCGACATGGTCGGTGCCCGACAGCAAGGCGCCGCGGATGTTGACCGCGGGAACGCATTTGGGACCGTCGGTTTCGATCCAGTCGAACCGCGGCACCAGCGGGCGCGGACGGACTGGGACGCGCACGATCCACGATCGTTCGACCACCATCCGCCGGACCACCGGTTCGGGATCGTCGGGCGCGGCCGCGGCGGCCATGCCAAGCAGATACGGCAGCAGCGTGAACAAGCTCGATACGGTCACGGTACCACCTTCATGAGCGGCGGCTTTGCAGCCAAGGGTTGAATGATCAATGAATTATCCGCCGCCTGGGTTGTGGCGGGCGCGAGTGTGGCCCGAATGCGACTTTGCGGGCTCTCGCCGGGCCGTGGCGCGGCTTTGGCGCGGCAGCAGCGCGGCTGGGCCTGATCGGCGAGCGAGCGGCCTTGCCTAACCGTGCGTCCCGGAATAGAGGCTCCCCGCAAAACGTACCGGCTGGATCGCGGCGCTTCGTGCCTCAACTCCGGTTCTGCCCCTGGGGAGTGAGATCGAATGGCGACTGCCGCGCCGAACCTGAACCTGCCTTTATTCTATTCCGGGCTCGAGCCACTCAACGTGACTCAGCACGGCAAGATGAACATTCGCGCGATCGAGAAAGCCCCGATCATCGCCACGACCCATGCGATCCCGGCGACGGTCGATGAATTCTCGCTGCTCCAGCGCCATTATCCGATCGTCTTCTCGGTCGGCGAGAACCCGGTTCCGCTGGTCCTGATGGGTCTGAGCGAGGGCATCAACGTGTTCCTCAACGCCGACGGCAAGCTGCACGACAGCATGATGTATGTCCCGGCCTACATGCGGCGCTATCCGTTCCTGCTGGCGCGGTTGCGCCCGGAGAGCGACGAATTGTCGCTGTGCTTCGACCCAAGCTCGGGCGCGATCGGCGAATTCGACGAGGGCGAGAAATTGTTCGACGGCGACCAGCCGAGCGAGGCGACCAAGGCCATCCTGCAGTTCTGCGAGCAGTTCGAGACCGCCGGCCAGCGCACCGCGGCGTTCATCGAGGAGCTCAAGAAATCGGGCTTGCTGATGGACGGCGAAGTCGCGATCCAGCCCGAGGGCTCCGACCAGCCGTTCGTCTATCGCGGCTTCCAGATGGTCGACGAGGACAAGTTGCGCGAGCTGCGCGGCGACGAACTGCGCAAGATGAACCAGAATGGCATGCTCGGGCTGATCTACGCCCATTTGTTCTCGCTGCCGCAGATTCGCGAAGTGTTTTCGCGCCAGGTGACGCAGGGCAAGGGCCCGATCGCGGCGCCGCAGCAG
>JBDSGH010000256.1:0-2619 GCA_039919095.1 Sphingomicrobium sp.
ACGCCGTCCTTGACGTTCTCGAGCACGGTCTTGCTAGCGTCGAGCTGGGGCTCCTGCGGCAGATAGCCGACCGTGACATATTCGCCGGGCCAGGCTTCGCCGGTAAACTCCTTGTCGATCCCGGCCATGATTTTCATCAGGGTCGACTTGCCGGCGCCGTTGGGCCCGACGATGCCGATCTTGGCGCCGTGATAGAATTGCAGGTTGATGTGGCTCAGCACCGGCTTCTGGGCGCCGGGGAAGGACTTGGTCATGTCCTTCATGACATACGCATATTGGGCGGCCATCGGGTCGCGGATCCTTCGGGTCTGGTGTTCGGGGGTCAGCGGCCAGTTAGGCGATGGCGGCGGGTTTTTCTAGTCGCGCCCGACCATGACCGGCGCATCGGCGAAACGATAGTCGCGATAAGTTTCGCGCAAATCCTTCTTTGACAGCTTGCCGGTTGCGGTATGCGGCAGCTCGTCGACGAACTCGATCGCGTCCGGAAGCCACCATTTGGCGACCTCGCCGGCGAGAAAGGCCTGGATTTCCGCCTCCCCGACGGTGCTGCCGTCATCGCGCACCACGAGCAGAAGTGGGCGCTCGTCCCACTTGGGATGGGCGATGCCGATCGCTGCTGCCTCAAGGACACCGGGGCAACCGACTGCCGCATTTTCAAGCTCGATCGTGCTGATCCACTCGCCGCCCGACTTGATTACGTCCTTGGCGCGGTCGGTCAGGCGAAGCGTGTTGTCGGGGTGGATCACGCCGATGTCGCCGGTGTCGAACCAATTGTCCTGGTCGACCGCATCTTCGTCCTTCTTGAAATAGCGGCGTACGACGGCCGCTCCGCGCGTCTGGAGATGGCCCGAGCTGACACCGTCGCGGGGCAGCACTCGCCCGTCATCGTCGACGATCCGAAGCTCAACCCCGAACATCGAACGGCCCGGACGCGACTGATAATCGACCTGTTCCTCGCCGCTCATCGAATCCCATTCCGCGGTCGGCGCCCCGACCGTCCCGATCGGCGTCATCTCGGTCATGCCCCACAGATGCCGGACCCGGATATTGCGCTCGCGGAACCAGCGAATGGTCGCCGGCGGCGCCGATGACCCGCCGACGATCACCGTGTGCAATTTCCCCAGCGTCGCACCGCTGTCCTCGACATGGTCGATTAGGTTCAGCCACACGGTCGGCACACCGGCCGAATGAGTCACGCCTTCTTCGTTGAACAGGCGGCACAGGCGCTCGGCCTGATTGTCGGAGCAGGTGACCAGCTTCAGCCCGGTAATCGCCGCGGCATAAGGCAGGCACCATTTAATCGCCGCGGCATAAGGCAGGCACCAGCTGTTGGCGTGGAACATCGGCACAATCGGCAGCATGACCGAACAGGCTGATAGGTCGAAGATGTCGGGGGCGATGATCGACATGGCGTGGAGCACGGTCGAGCGATGTTCGTAGACGACGCCTTTGGGGTGCCCGGTTGTGCCGCTGGTGTAGCACAGGCCGCACGGATCGCGCTCGTCGCCCTCGACCCAGCGGTAATCGCCGTCTTCGGCGCCCAGCCAGTCGTCAAACTCCGTGTCGAAGCAGATGTAATGCTGAACCTGCGGCAGGTGCGGCTTCAACCGCTCGACCAGCGGCGCGAAGGCCAGGTCATAGAGCAGCACGCGGTCTTCGGCATGCGTGATGATGTACGTCAACTGGTCGTCGAACAGCCGCGGATTGACCGTGTGGAGCACGCCGCCGGCGCCGACCACACCGAACCAGGCGGCGAGGTGGCGATCGTGATTCATCGCCAGGGTCGCGACCCGGTCCCCGGAGCGGACGCCGAGCCGCTCGAGCGCCTCGGCCATCCGCCGCGCATCATGGGTTAGCTGCTTCCAGTTGGTCCTGAAGGTGGTTCCGTCGACCCGGGCAGCGACGATCTCGCGCTTGCCATGCTCGCGCTCGGCATGATCCATCAGCCGCATGATCCGCAGCGGGAAATCCTGCATCGCGCCAAGCTTCACCGGCCACTCCCCATGCGGGCCATGCCGGCATCATGCCCGAGAATCGGGCGAAGTGCCAGAACGGCTGCGAGCTAGAACGGCAGCTTGAAGCCGGGCGGGAGCGGGATGCCGCTGGTCATTTTCTCCATTTCGGGCGCGGCGGCGGCGTCGGCCTTGCCCTTGGCGTCGTTGAGCGCCGCGGTGATCAGATCCTCGAGCATGGTCTTTTCCGACGGCTTGAGCAGGCTGTCGTCGATCGTCACCTGGGTGAAGCGGCCCTTGGCGGTGGCGCGGATCTTGACCAGCCCGCCGCCCGACACGCCCTCAACCTCGATCCGGTCCAGATTCTCCTGCGCCGCCTGCATCTGGGCCTGGACGTCCTGGGCCATTTTCATGATTTCTTCGAGGCTCGGCATGGTCATGCCCCTTTCGTGGGTTCGAATGCTTGGTCCTGGGCGAAAGTTTCCAGGCTCGCTTCGGGAAATGCCTCAAGCACGGCGCGGACGTTGCCATCGGCCAATACTTCGGCGCGGACCCGTTCCTCGGCCATCTTTTCCTGCTCGAGCAGCGACGGTTCGGCTGGCTCGTCGGCGGTCGCGACCTGCCAGCGGCTGCCGGTGATCGCCTTGAGCGCGGCGTCGAGTTCGCG
>JBDSGH010000257.1:0-5492 GCA_039919095.1 Sphingomicrobium sp.
GTAGGCCTGCAACCGCACCGCCGGCGCGGCATAAGGCACCACGACATAGGTCGAAGGATCGAGGCTGCCCGAATAAAAAGCCGGGTTGCGGTGCGGCTGGTCGGCGGTTGCGACGAAGAACAGCGAACCCTTGGCTTCGGCCAGCAGGTAGGCGCGTTCGAACCGCTCGGTTTCGGTCAGCTGCGCCGGATCGAACGCCTCGGCGCCGGCGATCGCGGCGCTCAGTTCGGCCGCCTCGCGGGCGATCCCGGCCTCGCTCCAGTCGGGCAGCTGACCGTCGAACTCGTGCCGGCCGGAGGTCGCCGCGAACGGCGGATCGGCGCGGAAGCGCTGCTCGATATAACCGTTCATGAAGTCCGCCCAGGTGGGCAAAACCGGAGCCGCTGCGGGGACTGGCGGCGGCGCGACCGCGCTTGGCGGCGGCGCGACCGGCGCACACGACGCGAGCAACGCGGCGGCCGTCGCAATCAGCAGTGGGCGGGAGTTCATGCCTGTTCCTTTCAATCCAGTGCCTTCGCGCATGTTGCCGGTCGGTCGGCGCGCAGTTAGGGCGGCCGCCGTGAGCTTCATCCCCGAACCGTTTCGAATTCCGGCGTTCCGTGCCTATTGGCTCGCCCGCCTGACGTCGACCATCGCTCAGATGGCGATGATTATCGTGATCGGCTGGCAAGTCTACGACATATCGCGCGACCCGGCCGGCCTGAACCTCGGCATCCGCACGGCGACCCTCAACCTCGGCATTATCGGCCTCGTCCAGTTCGCGCCCTTGTTCGCTTTGACGCTGGTCAGCGGCTGGGCCGCCGACCGCATCGACCGCCGCTGGATCGCCCGCGCCGCGCTCGCGCTCGAACTGCTGTGTGCGCTGGCGCTGGCGTGGTTCGCGTGGTCCGCGACCACCACCCTCACCGCTCTGTTCGCGGTCGCCGCCCTGCTTGGTGTGGCGCGCGCCTTTGCCGGTCCGGCGCTGGGCGCGCTCGCCCCCAATCTGGTCCCGCGCAAGATCCTGCCCAATGCCATCGCTCTGTCATCGATCGCCTGGCAGAGCGGGGCCATCGCCGGACCGGCGCTCGGCGGCTATCTCTACGCGTGGAGCCCGATCGCCCCTTACGCCGGGTCGGCTTTATTGTTCATGGTCGCGCTGGTCGCACTGATGGCGATCGGGCCGGTCCAGCGCCCCGAAGCAATGACCATGAACCCGTGGGCACAAATGATCGAAGGCCTGCGCTACGTGCGCCGCAACCGCCTGGTACTGGGCGCGATCAGCCTCGATTTGTTCGCCGTGCTGCTCGGCGGCGCGACCGCGATGCTGCCGGTGTTCGCGCGCGACATCCTCCACACCGGGCCCGAAGGTCTCGGCCACTTGCGCGCGGCGCCGGCGATCGGCGCTACCTTGACCGCGGCTTTCTTCGCCATCCGGCCGCTCAAGAGCAATGTCGGGGTCAAGATGCTGTTCGCGGTGGCAGTGTTCGGCCTCGCCACGATCATCTTCGGGCAATCGCGCTCGATGCCGCTGTCGCTGGCCTGCCTGGCGGTGCTCGGCGCGGCCGACATGTTCTCGGTCTACGTTCGTCAGTCGCTGATCCAGCTCTATACGCCCGATGCCATGCGCGGCCGGGTCGGCGCGGTCTCATCCCTGTTCATTTCCGCCTCCAACGAGCTCGGGGAGGCCGAGTCCGGCTTCCTCGGCGCGGTCATCGGACCGGTCGCCGCGGTCATCGCCGGCGGCGTCGGGGCGATCGTCGTGGTCGGTCTGTGGGCGTGGAAATTCCCCGAACTGCGGCTTGCAAGAAGCTTCGACCAACCCGATGTACCCGCCAGCGGCGCGAAGGAGATCAGCACATGAAGGCCTCGTCCATCCTCGACACCATCGGCAACACTCCGCACATCCGGGTCAACCGGCTGTTCGGCGACCAGGCCGAAGTGTGGATCAAGTCCGAACGGGCCAATCCCGGAGCGTCGATCAAGGACCGCATCGCGCTGGCGATGGTCGAGGACGCCGAAAAGTCGGGCAAGTTGAAGCCCGGCGGGACGATCGTCGAGCCGACCTCGGGCAATACCGGCATCGGCCTCGCCATGGTCGCTGCGGTCAAGGGCTACCCGTTGATCCTGGTAATGCCCGACAGCATGAGCATCGAACGCCGCCGGCTGATGCTGGCTTATGGCGCGTCATTCGACCTCACGCCGCGCGAAAAGGGCATGAAGGGCGCGATCGAGCGGGCCAAGGAAATTGTCGCCGAAACCGCCGGAGCGTGGATGCCGCAGCAGTTCGAAAACCCCGCCAATCTCGAGGTCCACCGCCGCACCACCGCCAAAGAAATCCTCGACGACTTCCGCGATTCGCCGCTCGACGCGCTGATCACGGGGGTCGGCACCGGCGGCCACATCACCGGCTGTGCCCAGGTCCTCAAGCAGGAATGGCCCAACCTCAAGGTGTTCGCGGTCGAACCGACTCTGTCGCCGGTCCTGTCCGGCGGTCAGCCCGGGCCGCACCCGATCCAGGGCATTGGCGCCGGCTTCATCCCGGCGATTATGGACGTCAGCCTGCTCGACGGGGTGATCGAGGTCGATCCGGCCGACGCCAAGGAAATGGCCCGCCGCTCCGCTCGCGAGGAGGGCGTTTTGGTCGGCATTTCGTCCGGAGCGACCTTGGCCGCGATCGCCCAGAAGCTGCCCGAGCTGGGCGCCAACGCCCGCGTGCTCGGCTTCAACTACGACACTGGCGAGCGCTATCTGTCGGTCGCCGATTTCCTGCCTGAAGAGGCTTAGCTAACGGCTCGCTAACCGCTTTCCTTAGCCGCGGCGTTAATCAGCGGTCCGTAATACCTCCACTTTGGCGGCATCTCCTGGCGCCGCTCCGCGAAAGTGAAGGTTGATGCGTAGGACGCGTTTCGCAGCTGCCGTCGAAATTACCGGCGAAGCGAACGCGCGCGCGTCGATCAGCGAAGCTTTGTTGTTCGACATTCGCTCGCCCGACGGGCCCGACGATCATTCGCTTTCGGCGTGGCGGATCGCGCCGCTCGATCACTCGGCGCTGATGCTCGGCGTCACCCACCTCATCGCGGCGATCACCCTGCTCGTGCTGTATCCGGAACGGTCGCCGGTGGCGTCCCTGGCCAGCCCGGTGATTCCGATGGGCTTGCTGCTGGCGCTCGACGGGGTCGCGATTCTCGCTCTGCATTGCCGCAATCGCCTCGGCCTTGCGCCGCACTCCATTATCCGCGCGCTGGCCGGCTACCTCGGCGCGGTCGGCATTCTGTGGGTGTTGATCGGCCTCGCCATTAGCGGCGAGGCTGACGGCGAAGCGATGGCCATCCTGGTCATGGGCGGCGGAGTGACGATGTCGGCGATGGTCGCCGTCAACTCGCCCCCGCTGGCGATTTCGAACCTGATCATCATGACCCTTGGCGCGGTGCTGTTCACCGAATCGGCGCTGGTCGGCGCCGGCGCCGCACTACTGTCGCTGATCATCGCCTCGTACAGCGTCGCCGGCGCGCGCACGGTCATCGCCGCCGGGCGCAAGCGGCTCAACCTCGACGCCGAGGCGCACAAGGCGCTGACCTTCGTCGCCGAATTCGAGGGCAGCGGCCGCGGCTGGTTCTGGGAGACCAATTCGGAAGGCACCCTGTCTTACGTCTCGCAGCAGCTGGCCGACGATTTTCAGTGCGAGCCGCAAGCGCTGCTCGGGCGCCAGTTTCCAGACCTGCTGTCGGTCGACACCAGCCCGGTCGGGTCGATCCACGAGGAGCGCAAGACGCTCGGCTTCCACCTCGCCGCGCGCTTCCCCTTCTCCGATGTGGTGGTCCGCCCGGCGAGCGACCAGGACGTTCACTGGTCGCTGTCCGGCAATCCGATTTTCGACGAGCGCGGCCGCTTCCTCGGCTTCCGCGGGATCGGCGCCGACCTCACGGAGCAGCGCCGCTCGCAGCATGAAATCTCGCGCCTCGCGCGGTTTGATTCTTTGACCGGGCTGCCCAACCGCGCGCTGATGCGCCAGACGCTCGACGAAGCGCTGCGCAACTCGTCGCGCCGGCAAAAGGGCTGCGCGCTGTTCCTGATCGATCTCGATCGTTTCAAGAACGTCAACGATACCCTTGGCCACCCGATCGGCGATGCCCTGCTGCGCCAGGTCGCCGATCGCCTCAAAGCGGTCATGGGCGACCGCGGCCAGGTCGGCCGGTTGGGCGGCGACGAGTTTAAGGCGGTGTTGCCGGGCATGGTCGAGATGGGCTTTCTCGAGCCGCTTGCGCGGACCCTGATCGAGCAGGTCTCGCGGCCTTATGTCATCGAAGGGCACAGGGTGACGATCGGGGCGTCGGTCGGAATCGCCATCGGCGATCCGGGCCGGGCCTGCGCCGACAGCCTGATCCGCAACGCCGACCTCGCGCTCTACGCGGCCAAGGCGGCCGGGCGCGGCAAGCATTGCTTCTACGAACCGGCGATGCACAGCGATTTGAGCGACCGCCAGGTGCTCGAAAACGACCTGCGCCAGGCGATCGAGCGCAACGAACTGTGGGTCGCCTACCAGCCGATCATCCGCTGCGCCGGCGAGGAACTGTGCGGTTTCGAGGCTTTGGTGCGTTGGGCGCATCCGGTGCGCGGCCCGATCTCGCCCGAAAAGTTTATCCCGCTGGCCGAGGAAAGCGGCCTGATCTCGCAAATTGGCCAATGGGTGTTGAAGACTGCACTGCTAGAAGCGGCCAATTGGCCCGACCGGATCCGCGTTGCAGTCAATCTGTCGCCGATCCAGTTCAACGACCCGGCGACGGTCGACCTGATCGCCCAACTGCTCAAGGAAACCGGGCTTCGCTCGGAACGGCTCGAGCTTGAGATTACCGAGGGCGTGTTCCTCGCCGACGGCGACAGCACCGACGACACCTTCGCCCGCCTCAAGGACCTCGGCGTCCGGCTCGCCCTCGACGACTTCGGGACCGGCTACAGCTCATTGGGCTATCTGAAAAAAGCGCCGTTCGACAAGATCAAGATCGATCAGAGTTTCGTCCGCGGCGCCGCTTCGGCGACCAACCGTAACAGCGCGATCATCCGGGCGATCGTGACTTTGGCCGAGACCCTCGGCATGGATACCACGGCCGAGGGCGTCGAGACCCACGACGATCTTCACCTGATCCGCGAACTCGGCGTCAGCCAGGTCCAGGGCTATATCTTCAGCCGGCCGCTCGCCGCCGAGGAAGCCCGTAAATTTGCCAGCTCGGCAACGGTCGAAGCCGACGGCTTCCAGTGCATCCGCGAGCCGCGGCAGCGGCTGATGCGGCGCGCCATCGCCGAGCTCAACGGCGAGGTCACCGAGATCCGCCTGCGCAACATTTCGGCCACCGGAGCACTGGTCGAGTGCGCCCGCGCGGTCTCGCCGGGAACGACGATCACGATCGATATCGTCGGCGTCGGCCCGGTGCTCGGAACTGTCCGCTGGGCGCAGTCGGGCAAGTTCGGAGTGCTGTTCAACAATGGCTTCGACCTTGCTCGCCTCGCGCCGA
>JBDSGH010000258.1:0-3395 GCA_039919095.1 Sphingomicrobium sp.
CGACCCGCACCGCGTGGTGGGTGCTGACCGAGGATTATTTCCTCGCCTCCTCGTCGCAGCGGGCGATCGTCCGCCTGCTCGGCGATTTCCAGTTCAACCGTGAGGTCATCGCGTGGATGCTGGCCGGGGGCACGCTCGGCCCGCAGGGCGGCTGGGACGCGCGCCTCAACCGGCTCGGGGCCGACACCCGGCTGGTGCTCGATCGGGCGGCATGGACGGTTGAAGCGTCGACCCGGCCGGCGGCGTTCGCCCCCTCGCCCGGCGCCGACGACGCCCAGCAGGCGGCGCTCGAACAGGCGCTGGCGGCGAGCTGCGCCGCGCTCGCGCTCGACCGGCTGGAGTGGCGGCTGCCATTGAGCGGCGGCTATGACAGCCGCTTCATCCTGACCACGCTACACGCCGGCGGAGTCCGGCCGCAGTGCATCACCTGGGGCCGCGCCGGGGCGCCGCGCGAGAAAGGCAGCGACGCGTTCGTCGCCGCCGAGCTCGCCGAGCGTCTCGACTGCCCGCACCAATATTTCGACGTCGGCGCATCGCCCGAGCCGGTCGCAACGATCGTCGAGCGCTTCCTCCACAATGGCGAAGGCCGGGTCGACCATGTCGCCGGCTACCTCGACGGCTTTGCAATCTGGAAGACGCTGAGTGGCGCGAACATCGAGCTGGTCCTGCGCGGCGACGAGGCGTTCGGCTGGTCAGCGGTGTCGAGCGAGCGCGAAGTGCGCAAGGCGGTCGAGCTGCTGCTGCTCGAGGACTATTTCCCGCAGGCAAAACTGGCCGAGCTCGGGATCGAGCCCAACCGCGTCCCGGCCGAGCTCGAGCGCGGCGCCGGCGAGAGCCTCGCTGAGTGGCGCGACCGGCTTTACCAGACGCTGCGCATCCCGACCGTGCTGGCGGCGCTGAGCGACTTGAAGCTGGCCTATCTCGAGATCGCCAATCCACTGATCTCACGCCGGGTGGTCGAGGTCGTGCGCGCTACGCGCGACGATTTGCGGACCGACAAGGCGTTGTTCCGCCGGATCGTCGACCGCGCCGGCCCGGCGGTCGCCTTCGCCAAGTTCGGAGCGCTGGAGGAATCGGACAATTTCCTCAACCGGCCCGATCTTCGCCAGTTGATGCTGGACGACCTTGCCGCGGCCGATTTCGGGGTGGTGCTGTCGCCCCAGCTGGCCGATCATTTGCGCCACGCGCTGGCCGGCAAGCGCTCCGGATCGAGCCGCGCGACCGGCCTCAAGCGCTGGCTCAAGTCGGTCGCGCCGACCAGCGCCATAGCCTGGCTCAAGCGCCGCCGTACCAGAAGCGCCGCGCAGCTCGACAGCGCGGTGCTCGCCTGGCGCGCGTGCATGGTCGTGCGCATGCACCGCATCCTGACCCGCGACGGAGCCGGCGGATAGCCGCGCGCGGTGGATTGAGATGGCGTTGGGGGCAGTCCCAAAGCTATGGCACACGACACAAGATGCATGTAGCTTTGTCGCCGAATCGCGGGGAGAGAGAGCATGGGCGCACACGACAGCACGCTTCAATCAGACGTGACCGAAGCGAAGATCCGGGATGCTGACTTCGAAGGCATCAAATTCCGCGGTCATCTTGAATCCGGAAAGCTTGTTGCCGAGGGGATTCTCGCGGATCAAGACGCGCTCGATGACATTCCGGTCGGGATTTACGTTATCGAGAAGGATGGCACGCTGATCACGTGCAATAAGACTGCGATCGGCGCTTGGGGGCGGACGCCGGCTTTGGGCGCATCAGAGAAATACTGTGGGGCGCACATTCTGCGCTATCCGTCGGGCGAGGTCATGCCGCACGCTTCTGCTCCGCCGTCGGTGGTGATCAACAATGGCGGCACGGTTCGGGATGCCGATGTGATCTGCGAACAACCCAACGGCCATCGCCTCCTGGCGCTCGTGAACGTCTTTCCCATTCGCAGCGAAGATGACGAGGTGGTCGGTGCCGTCAACGTGTTCCGCCACAACACGAGCAAGACGGTGGCCGGATTGACGGCCTAACGATCCGAACGCCGCCTGTTTTCCAAGAAAGAGATATGCGGGGTCGCCAACGGCCACGGCAGCTCCAGGTCGGGCTGAAGCCCGCGGTCTGATTTCGGTTGATTGCAACGGGAGAGGGGTGGAGGCATTCCGCTCCATTTCTCTGGGGAAGACCGGTGAAGCCCGAGCTTCGGCGTTTCGGAAAAAGCCAGACGCCGGTTGTCGTGATCGACGATTTCAGCGGCTCGCTCGACCACATTCTCGAAATTGCGGACGAGCTCGCACCTTTTCCTCGCCATACCAATTACTACCCGGGCCTGAGACGCATCTTCACCGCCGCCGACACGGCCGCGAACGCCTATGTCGAACAGACTTGCGAGCGCGGCGCGCAGTTCATCGCCGACGCCTTTGGCATCGACCTGTTCGATCTGGTCGAAGCCAGTTTCTCGATGGTGACACTGGGACCGAGCGAGCTGACTCCGCCTCAGCGAGCCCCGCATTTCGATACGACCGACCAGAAGGATCTCGCACTGCTGCATTTCCTTCGTGCGCCGCCCACTTCGGGAACGGCATTTTACCGCCAGCGCGCAACCGGGATCGAGCGAGTGACCGATACAAATGCCTCGGTCTATGTCGCAGTCGCTGAGGTCCAGATTCCGCAACTGCCTGCGGGCTCGGGCTACTTCCACGGCTCGGACGAATTCTACGAGCAGATCGGCGCGGTCGAGGCCGTCCCGGACCGGATGATCATCTTTCAGGGCAGCCTGCTGCATTCGGGCATCATTCCCACAGACATGCCGTTGACCGGCGACCCGCGTCATGGCCGGCTGACCGCCAACATCTTCGTTCGCGGCCGCTGAACGGAGTCAGAAGCACGCAACCAGGATGCGGCCACCGGTGCCGGACGCGACCATCCTCCGGCCTTCAGCGATCATAGACGGGCGGCTTGGCGATCATTCCTCACCTTGGCGCACCACAGCCCGAATGCGGCGATGACCAGATAGCAGAGCACCGGCACGATGAGCGCGGTACGCAAAGTGGTTGCGTCGGCCACCAGCCCGGTGATGGCGGGGACGATCGCGCCGCCAACGATGGCGACACAGATGATGCCGCTCCCTTCGGCCGCCCGACGCCCGAGATCTTCACTCGCCAGACTGAAAATCGTCGGGAACATGATCGAGTTCATCAGGCCCACCGCGATCAGTGCATAGGCCGATAGGTGCCCGATCGAGATAGCTGAAACGCTTGCAAGGGCGGCCGCCCCGATGGCGACACCAAGCAACACCAGGCCAGGCTTGACCAAGCGCAGAATCGCCGAGCCGATGAACCGCCCAATCATTGCACCGCCCCAGTAGAAAGCGACCAGCTGGCCGGCGCGCGCCGACGTCCCGCCGAGCGTATCCGACTGCGTCA
>JBDSGH010000259.1:0-2772 GCA_039919095.1 Sphingomicrobium sp.
GCACGCCAGATGATAGCTCGCCGGCGCGTCCTTGCGCGCCAGGATGGCGTCGCCGATGTCGTCCGGCGTCGCGCTGAAGCTGCCGCCGCCCTCGGTCCAGCTCGGCAGCCCGGCCATCGCCAGCGCCCTGGCGCAGTCCAGCCGCCAGCTGTGCGGGGTAGTGGCGCGGCGCGCCGGATCGTCGGGCAGCCCGCGGCAGGTGCCGTTGTAGCTCGATCCGGCATCGCCGTGCGGCGCGGTCAGCGAGGCGGCGATGTCGGCGCGGGTGCAGAAGCAGGGATAGACCAGCCCGAGCGCTTTCAGCCGCTCGAGCGCGTCGGCATAAAGCCCGGTGCGGCGCGACTGGACGACCGGCGCGCTGTCCCACTCGAGCCCGAGCCAGCGCAAATCCTGTTCGATCGCGTCGACGAATTCGGGGCGGCTGCGGGCCGGATCGAGATCCTCGATGCGGAGCAGGAAACGGCCGTTGCCGGCGTGCGCCGCCTGGTGGCCAAGCGCCGCGCTGAGTGCATGGCCGAGGTGCAAGCGCCCGGTCGGCGACGGCGCGAAGCGGGTGACGACTTCTCCCCGGGACGGGGAGGTGCCAGCGCGCAGCGCTGACGGAGGGAGGTCTTCACCTTGCACGACGCCCCCTCCACCACACTGCGTGCGGTCCCCCTCCCCATTTCGGGGAGGATCCCTCTTGACGAAGACTCGCCAATCCTGGATTCATGCTGCTGTCACGCCGGCTTGGCATCCGGTTGGGCACAAGGGAAGACGGGCCTGACACGAGCCCTCTCCTCCTTGGGTGCGACAGGGCCGGAGGCGGTGTTCGAAGCGGGCGGACACGGAAAGGCCATTGCCCGCGCCATGTATCATTCCGAAATCATCCGCCTTCCCGACAGCTGTCCGGCGCTGGTCCTCAACGCCGATTACACGCCGCTGTCTTATTACCCGCTGAGCCTGTGGCCGTGGCAGACCGCGGTCAAGGCGATGTTCCTCGAGCGGGTCGACGTCGTCGCCCATTACGAACGCGAAGTGCACAGCCCGACCGTGGCCTTGAAGCTGCCGTCGGTGATTGCGCTGCGCCAGTTCGTCCGGCCCAACCAGTTTCCTGCCTTCACCCGCTTCAACCTGTTCCTGCGCGACCGCTTCGCCTGCGTCTATTGCGGCTCGCCGCGCGAGCTGACCTTCGACCATGTCATCCCGCGCGCCCAGGGCGGCCGCACGACGTGGGAGAATGTCGCGACCGCCTGCGCGCCGTGCAATTTGCGCAAGGGCGGGCGCACGCCGGCCCAGGCCAAGATGCATTTCTCGCGTGAGCCGATTCGCCCAACCAGCTGGCAATTGCAGGACCACGGCAAGAGCTTCCCACCCAACTATCTCCACCAGAGCTGGCGGGATTACCTCTACTGGGACGTCGAACTGGAGCCGTAAGCCTTTTAGCGGCCCAGCTCCGCGAGCCGCTCGCGCAGCTTGGGCGCGAGGTCGGGGCGATCGAGCGCAAGCGCCAGATTGGCGAGGACGAAGCCCAGTTTGTCGCCGCAGTCGTGGCGCGCCGCGCTGACCTTCAAGGCATGGAACGGCTGCTGGCCGATCATCCGCGCCATCGCGTCAGTTAGCTGAATCTCGCCGCCGGCGCCGCGCTCACCTGCGTCGAGCACCCGCATCACTTCGGGCTGGAGGATGTAGCGGCCGATCACCGCCTGGCGCGACGGCGCGACCTCGGGCGCCGGTTTCTCGACCAGCCCGAGCACCTCGGTCAGGTCGCCGTCGACCTTGCCGGGCGAAAGGATGCCGTAGCTGCTGGTTTTGTCGGCCGGCACTTCCTCGGTGCACAGCATGTTGCCACCGACCTGCTCCCACGCATCGACCATCTGCCTGAGGGCGCCCGGCGTGCCGGCCATCAGATCGTCGGGCAGCAGCACCGCGAACGGCTCGTCGCCGACGATATGGCGCGCGCACCATACCGCATGGCCGAGCCCGAGCGGCTGCTGCTGGCGGACCGTCACGACCTCGCCAACCCGGCTCCGCGACGGCTCCAGCGCGTCGAGTTTCTTGCCTGCGCCGCGCATCGTCGTTTCGAGCTCGAACGCGACATCGAAATAATCGACCAGGCTCGATTTGCCGCGCCCGGTAACGAAGATCATCTGCTCGATCCCGGCTTCGCGCGCCTCGTCGACCGCATATTGGATCAGCGGCCGATCGACGATCGTCAGCATTTCCTTGGGCATCGACTTGGTCGCCGGGAGCAAGCGGGTGCCGAGGCCGGCGACCGGGAACACGGCTTTGCGGACGCGGTTGGTCATTGCGGGGTGCCTACGCCGGTCTGGTCGGAACTCGGCTGCTCGGTCTCGGGCAGGACCGGAGCGGCGCCGCCGTCGGGCGGCGGCAAATCGAAGCGGTCGGGCACGCGCGGCTGCGAGCGGCGGATCAGCTCGTCAACCCGCTCGGGCCGGGCGTTGGCCGGCAGCGTCAGCAATTGCTCGGCGGTCGGCGTGGTCTTGGCCAGCAGGGGCTTGACCGGCAGCGACTGGCCCGCCGCCGGCTGCAGCGGGGCGACCTTGCCGCACGCCGCAAGGCCGAAGCAGCAGGCCGCCAGCAGACTCTTACGCATGACCCTCATCACTCACTCCGGCGGGCGGCGCGGGCCGCTGCGATCGCTTCGATTACCCGCTCGGGCGCGGTTCCGCCAGCCGAGCGGCGCGCGCCCACGCTGGCTTCGACCGTGAGCCGATCGAGCGCCTCGGCGGCGATGCGCGGATCGATCGCGCGCAGCTCATCGAGGCTCAA
>JBDSGH010000260.1:0-5526 GCA_039919095.1 Sphingomicrobium sp.
GGGATCGCCACGGTGAGCTGGCTGTGCTCGCCGATGCGCAGGAAGTCGACGTGGATCGGCCGGCTGCTGACCGGGTGGAACTGGACGTCCTTCGGCAAGGTCCGGTGCGACTTGCCGCCGGCGGCGACCATCACCACGGTGTTCATGAAGTGGCCGGTCGACAGCATCTTGGCGAGGAGCTTTTCCTCGACATGCACCGACATCGGCTCTTTCTTGTCGCCGTAGATCACGGCGGGCACCCGTCCGTCGCGACGCAATGCCCGGGAGGCTCCCTTGCCAGCCCGGTCGCGCGCTTCAGCGGGCAGCGTCAGCTGTTCGCTCATCTGTTGTTCTCCAATGCAATGGCCCCGCCACGCCTCCAGGGATGACCATGGCCGGGGAAGCGGGCGCACTAGTCGAGGAGCGGCGCAAAAGCAAGATTGGGGCAGAGTGAAAGGCAGACCCCGGATCAATCCCGGGGTGACGGTCTGCCGGGGCCGTCAGTTGATCCGTTCGGACGCGACCCCGAGCTGAGCGAGCTTGATCTGGACGCTATCGGGGCCGGTCAGATGGCCGGTGCCGACGGCGACGAAGACGATTCCCGGCTTCTGCAGCCGCTGGGCGATCCAGTGCGCCCAATTGCTGTTCCGCTGGGTGAACATGACGTCGTAATTGCGCGGCGAGGTGAGCCGCATCTGGGTCAGCATGGCGGCGAACAGCGCCGGGTCGCCGCGGTTCCAGGCGGCCTGCATCTGGCCCATGACGAGCGACAAATCGGCCAGGTCATGGCGGTCCTGGGTGACGGTTGCGGCCGGCGCGGTTTGCTCGGGCATGCGGCCGAACATGCCGACTTGGAAGGCCATCGTCTCGAGCCCTTCGATCGGTTTGCCCGAAGCCTCGGCGGCGCGGCGCAGAATGACGTCGGCGCCATCGTCGACCTTCATCCCGCGCGACCGGCCGGCGCAGATCGCCAACCGGGCTGTCGCCAGGAACGAGGCGCGCGGGGTCATGGATACGCTTGGGACGCTGCTCGGCGAGGGCGCCGGCGGGTTTTCCGGGACGATCGTCTCGAGCACCAGCTCGTCGGACGCGGCGAATGCGGTGCGGACCTCGTCGTTGAACCAGGCGGATTTACCGTCCAGCGCATGGAAGGTGCCAAACAGGTAAATGACGGTGTCGGCGTCGTTGACCACCCAGATCGCCGGGCGGGCGTCGGGCACGGTTGCCGCGAGAGCGGGCGCGAGCGTCGTGGCAGGAGCCGAGAATATCCCCGGCGATGCTGCGGCGAGGGCGGCGGCGATCAGTACATGTGCCATCCATCGGGTCTCCCACCCACCGGATCGGCGCAGAGGAAATCGATGACGATGAGCGCGGCTCATCCACTGCCGACTGGCGCGAAAAATCTCCGCGCCCGCCCATTCGCGCATCGTGCCCCCCAGCCCGATACCCGACGATTATGGTCATCGAGACCTTAATAAATGTCTAGCGAAAACCGCGGGATGTGAATTCTTATGAACGGCCGAATCGCCGATTTGGCTCAAATCCGCCGCGGGTGTGTTGCTTATTGGACTCGCCGCACCTTGTAGCCATCGCGCTGCAGCATCGCGACCACCGAATCGCTCCCCGCCAGGTGGCCGGCCCCGACCGCCACGAACACCGATCCGGGGCTTGCCAGGCGGCGTTCGATCCACTGGGTCCAGTTGGCGTTGCGCCGCCGCAGCAACGCCTCGCGCAGTTCGGGCGAGCCCGCCAGGTCTTCGTTGAAGGTGGTGCTGATGGCGGCGACGTCGCCGCTGGTCCAGGCGGTCAGCATCGACTGGAACTGGCTGCGCATTTCGGCCGGCGCGTCGATCGCCCCTTCGAGCAGCGCGCGCTGGGCCGATTCCGGCAGCGTGTCGAACATGCTCAATTGCTCGGTGTTGGTCTCGAGCTGGCCGATCGGCTTGCCGGCCTGGGTGAAATTGGTACGCAGGATATTCTCGACCCCGGCGTCGCCGGTCAGGCCAAGGTCCTTGAACTGGGTGCCGAGCAGCATGAACGCCGCCGCCCACGTTTCCATGCGGTCGAACGCCGGGCGCGGGATGCCGGTCTTGGCGATGGCGGCGTCGAGGCTGGCGCGCTTTTCGGGCGGGACCCGACCGGCGATCGGCGGCAGGCCGTCGCGAAAGCCGAGCCGCGCCAGTTCGCCGGCCAGCGCCTGGGGATTGGCGGAATCGACGATGGTCTCGACAATCAGGCTTTGCGACCCGGCCACGGCCTTGTCGAACGCCGCGGTGCGCCACGCATAGTCGTTGGGCAGCAGGTGGATCGTCCCGAACAGATAGACCGTGGTGTCACGGTCGGCGACTTGCCACATCGCCGGGCGAGCGCTGGGGTGGCTGGGCTCGTTGGTGGTGGTCGCGCAGCTGGCCAGCGTGGCGAGGCCGACCATGGCCAGACCGCGTTGCAGGATCGTCTTGAGCATCAGTGGGAACCTCTCGTCGCCGGGCCTTCCGGGCCGAGCGATGTAGGGACGATGAACGGCAGCGTCCACTTGCCCCTCCCGCCGCCATGCGCCAAAGCCGCCCGCGAACCCGACCGGTTGTGCGATATTTTCATGGGGAACGGCGACCCTTGGCCTTGAGCTTTCAAGACCTGATCCTGACGCTCCACCGCTACTGGAGCGCACACGGCTGCGTGCTGTTGCAACCTTATGACATGGAGATGGGGGCGGGGACGTTTCACCCGGCGACGGTGCTGCGCGCGCTTGGCCCGGACCCGTGGCAATGCGCCTATGTCCAGCCGTGCCGGCGCCCGACCGACGGCCGCTATGGCGAAAACCCCAACCGGCTTGGCCATTATTACCAGTATCAGGTGATGCTCAAGCCGAGCCCGCCCGACCTTCAGGCCTTGTACCTCGGCAGCCTCGCCGAAATCGGCATCGACCCGCTCAAGCACGACATCCGCTTCGTCGAGGACGATTGGGAAAGCCCGACATTGGGCGCCTGGGGGCTCGGCTGGGAAGTGTGGTGCGACGGCATGGAAGTGACCCAGTTCACGTACTTCCAGCAAGTCGGCGGGTTCGATTGCCGCCCGGTCGCCGGGGAACTGACCTACGGGCTCGAGCGGCTGGCGATGTATATCCAGGGCGTCGACAATGTGTTCGACCTCAAGTTCAACGACGCCGGAGTGCGCTACGGCGACATCTTCCTCGAGAACGAGCGGCAGATGTCGCAATGGAATTTCGAGGTCGCCGACACCGACATATTGTTCGATGCCTTCAAGAAGGCCGCTGCCGAGTGCGAGAATTGCCTCGCCGCCAAGCTTGCCATCCCGGCCTATGAACAGGCGATCAAGGCGAGCCATGTGTTCAACACGCTGCAGGCGCGCGGAGTGATCTCGGTCGCCGAGCGCCAAGCCTATATCGGCCGCGTCCGCGACCTCGCCACCGCGGCCTGCGCGGTGTGGCTTGAGACCCGCGGGGCGGCGGCGTGAGCGACTTCCTGCTTGAGCTGCGGTCGGAGGAGATACCGGCGCGGATGCAGGCCCGGGCGCGCAACGATCTGGCGCGGATGTTTGCCGAAGAGCTTGCCAAGGCTGGGCTCGATGCGGGGACGATTGATGCTCATTCGACGCCGCGGCGGCTGGTGCTGATCGCGCGCGGGCTCGCCGCGGAAACTGCCGCCAGCCGCGAGGAGATCAAGGGCCCCAAGGCGGCCGCGCAGCCGCAGGCACTGGAAGGATTCCTGCGCAAGACCGGGCTTTCGCGTGAACAATTGGAAGAGCGCGACGGCGTGCTGTTCGCGGTGATCGACCGCCCCGGGCGCGGCGCACCGGCGGTAATCGGGGAAGCGCTGGCCCGCATCGTCGCCGATTTTCCGTGGCCCAAGGCGATGCGCTGGGGCGAAGCGTCGGCGAGCGAAACCGCGCCGCGCTGGGTGCGGCCGTTGCACGGCATTGTGGCGCTGCTCGACGACGCCATCGTGCCGCTGACCATCGGCGGGGTCGCCAGCGGCGCGACCACCGTCGGCCACCGTTTCCACCACCCGGGCGCAATCACCATCGGCGGGGCAGGCGACTACATCGAGAAATTGCGCGCGTGCCATGTGATCGTCGACCAAGACGAACGCGAACGTCTGATCCGCGACGGGGCGGAGAAAGCCGCGGCCAAGGCCGGGCTGACGCTGATCGCCGACGAGGGTCTGGTGGTCGAAAACGCCGGATTGACCGAATGGCCGGTGCCGCTGCTCGGCCGGTTCGACGGCGATTACCTCGACGTGCCGCGCGAGGTGATCGTACTCACCATGCGCACCAACCAGAAATATTTCGCGTGCAGTGATGGCGCCGGCGCGCTCGCCCCGGCGTTCGTGTGCGTCGCCAATATCGACGCCAATGACGGCGGCCAGGCAATCGTCGAAGGCAACAAGCGCGTGCTCGCCGCGCGGCTGAGCGACGCGCGCTTTTTCTGGCAGCAGGATTTGAAGGTGCCGCTCGACCAGCAGGCGGCCAAGCTCGGCCAGGTCGTGTTTCACGACAAGCTCGGCACGATTGCCGACAAGGTCGAGCGGGTCGCTGCGCTGGCAAGCTGGCTGTGCGACCGGGGCATCGTGCCGCCGCCCGCGCATATGACCAAGGACGAACTGGCCCACGCCGCGCGCACCGCGGCCGGGCTGTGCAAGGCCGATCTGGTATCGGGGCTGGTCGGCGAATTCCCCGAGTTGCAGGGCGTGATCGGCGGCGAGATCGCGCATTGCCAGGGCCATTCGCAAGACGTCTCCAACGCCATCCGCGACCATTACAAGCCGGTCGGGCAGGGCGACGACGTGCCGACCGTGCCGGTGACGGTGGCGGTCGCGCTGGCCGACAAGCTGGATACCTTGCGCTCGTTTTTCCAGATTGGCGAGAAACCAACCGGCTCGCGCGATCCGTTCGCGCTCAGGCGCGCCGCGCTTGGCACAATCCAGTTGATCGTGACCAATCGCTTGCGGCTGGCGGTCGCCAAGGGCGAGCTGCTCGATTTCTTCGCGGATCGCCTGAAGGTCCAGCAGCGCGAGGCAGGCGTGCGGCACGATCTGATCGATGCGGTGTTCGCGTTGGGCGGCGAGGACGATTTGGTGCGGCTGCTGGCGCGGGTGAAGGCGTTGCAAGCGTTCGTCGAGACCGGCGAGGGCGGGAATTTGCTGGCCGGTTACAAGCGCGCGTCGAACATTTTGAAGAAGGAAAAATGGGACGGGGAGGGCAGGCAGGCCCCGGATCAAGTCCGGGGTGACGATCTCGCGGGCGAGGAGCAGGCGCTGGTCGCCGCAATCGATGCTGCCGAGAGCACGGCCGACGCGGCGGTCAATGCGGAAGACTTTACCGCTGCGATGGCGGCGCTGGCGTCGCTACGCGGGCCGATCGACGCGTTCTTCGACAAGGTCACGGTCAACGATCCCGACCCCGCCAAGCGAGCGCGCCGGCTCAATCTGCTGCTGCGCTTCCGCGACGCGGTTCACCACGTCGCGGATTTCTCGAAAATCGAAGGTTAGACTTCCCCTCCCGGAGGAGGGAAGGACTAGGCCTTGCGGT
>JBDSGH010000261.1:0-5765 GCA_039919095.1 Sphingomicrobium sp.
GACTTGTGCTGAAGGCTCCAATTGTCGCCGATCCCGGCATAATTGTTCGGCCGATAGCTCAGCGGAGTCTTGTAGCCGAGGTCGCGGAACAGATAATCGTTCAAGGCCCCGACGAAGGCGCCGGTAATCGAGCTCGCCTGCGGGTCGAAACTGGTTCCCGACCCGGCCGCGTCGGCCTCGGTTCCGACATAGCGCGAATCGATCCGGCCGATGATCTCATGGCGGTCGCGCAGCAGCTCGCGGCGGAAGCGATCATCCGACACCCGCAGGTTCGAACGCAGGATGAAATCGGGGGAAATTCCGAGGAAGCGCGCCATCTGCCGGGCGATCGACTGCCGCTCCCCATCACCAATCGCGCGGCCTTTCTGCAATGCGCTGGCATAGGGCCCGCTGGCGAACGCCCGGGCCTCATCGAGGAAGCTCATCAGCTCGGGCTTGGGATCGATCTTGCCGTGGTACCAGGCGTTGGCCGCCTCGGTTGGGAAGAAGTTGATCAACGCCTGGTCGCCGGCAAAATCGGCGAAATTTAGCACCGTCGAGACCAGCACGATGCCGTTGAGCTGGACACCATTGTCGGCAAGCCGCTTCGACAGGCCGGCCGCTCGCGTCGTTCCATAACTTTCGCCGATGATGAATTTGGGTGAATTCCAGCGGCCGTACTTGGTCAGGTAGCGCTGGATCGTGCGGGTGAAGGCATCAAGGTCCTTGTCGACCCCGAAGAAATCCTTGGCCTCGGCCTTGCCGATCGGCCGCGACAGGCCGGTGGTCGGGGCGTCGATGAACACGAGGTCGCTGATGTCGAGCAAGGTATCGGGGTTGGGCCCATATCGAAACGGCGGGCCGGCGATCATTTCCGCGCTTGAAGCGTCGACCTTGATCGGGCCGACCGAGCCCATGTGGAGCCACATGGTGGCGGAGCCAGGGCCGCCGTTGAACAGAAAGGTCACCGGCCGCGGCCGGCCGCGGCTTTCGACCGTGTAGGCGGTGAAGAACATGCTCGCGGTCGGCGCGCCGTCGTCGTTGCGGATGGTCAGCGTGCCTGGGGTGGCGGTGTACTCCAGCGTCCGGCCGCGGACCGAGATCGACCGCTTAACCGGCTGGGCGGCTTCGACAACGCTCGCGGCGGCGACGTCCGGGTCGGGCTTTGGCGCATCGGCCTTGGCATCCTTGGACGGGACATCGCCTGCCGCGGGCGCCGGGGTATCCGCCGCAGCGGCCGCGCTCGAAAGCAGCAACGAAAGAACAATTGGCGACAGCCACATCAACGGGCCTCCATGGGAATGGGTTTCCCCTCAACCATGACATAGCCGACGCGAGTCACCGCCACCGGATCGACCAACGGGTCTCCCTCGACTGCAATCAGATCGGCCGACTTTCCCGGCTCGAGGGTCCCGGTCTCGCTCGAGAGGCCGAGCAGGTCGGGCCCGCCCTTGGTCGCCGCGATCAGCGCGTCGCGCGGGGCCATTCCGCCCTTGCTCACCATCAGCCCCAGTTCCTGGCCGGCATCCTTGTGCGCGGCGACCGCCGAATCGGTCCCGAGCGCGATCTTGACCCCGGTCCGGTAGGCGAGGTTGAGGCCCTTGCCCCACACCGCAAAGGTCTGGCTCGCCTTGGCCTCCATCGCCGGCGTCAGCTTGCCCGTCCCGAGCAATCCCTTGACCCCGCTAAAGGCCATCAGGGTCGCCGAATAATAGGTCCCGTGGGCCTTCATCGCCTGCGCCCCGGCCAAGTCGAGGAAGGTGCCATGTTCGATCGAATCGACTCCGGCGTTGGTCGCCGCGAGGATTCCGTGCGCGCCGTGGGCATGCGCCGCGACCTTGAGGTGCATGGCGTGCGCCATCTCGACGATGCCGCGCATTTCGGCATCGGTGAAATGCTGCTCGAGCCCGAGCGCGCCGGGATCGAGCACGCCGCCGGTGGCCATGATCTTGATCACGTCGACGCCGGCCGCGGCCAGGCTGCGGACCACTTCCTGGCATTGCAGCGCGCCGGTGCAGACGCTCGGCGAGAGGTGGGCCTCATTGACCGCTGCGGCGAGCTCGGGCGGTAACGCCGTCGCGGCGTCGGCATGGCCGCCGATGATCGACAGCGGCGCTCCCGAGACGCGGATTCGCGGACCCGGGAAGCGGCCTTCGGCGACCGCGTCGCGAACCGCGATGACAGCGGTCGTATCGGCGCCCAGGTCGCGCACGGTGGTGAACCCGGCGCGGGCCATTTCGAGCGCATGGGTCAGGCCGACCGTCGCCGCATAGCTGTTCGAATATTTCTGGGTGAAGGACGAATACCAGGGTTCGCCGCTGTTGTAGGTCAAATGGACGTGGACATCGGTCATGCCGGGCATGACGGTGCGGGTGCGCTGGTCGATGACGATCGCGCCCGCCGGCGCGGTGGCGCCATCCTCGATCCGCGCGATCCGCCCGTTCTCGACGATCACGGTCGACGGGCCGCGCTCCGCCTTCGACGCATCGACGATCAGCCGCCCGGCTTGGATCGCATAAGTTTCGGCATTGGCAGTGGTGGCGCACAGCAAGGTGGCCGCAGCGAACAGCATCTTGAACATGAATTTCCCCCTTTGGCCGTACCGTAGCCGGGAACAGCGGGGCTTCAAGTCGCCATGGTGAGCAGCGTCGCGATGCGGTCCGCTTCGGCCGCCGGCTTGTCGGTCCGGATCCGGCTGATCCGCGGGAAGCGCATCGCCAACCCCGACTTGTGGCGGGTCGAGGCGTGGATCGAATCGAACGCGACTTCCAGGACCAGGCTCTTCTCGACTTCGCGCACCGGCCCGAAGCGCTGGACGGTGTGCCGCCGAACGAAGCTGTCGAGCCACTTCAATTCCTCGTCGGTGAAGCCGAAATAGGCCTTGCCGACCGGCAGCAGCTCGCCCGTTTCGGTGAAACAGCCAAAGGTGAAATCGGAATAATAGCTCGACCGTTTGCCCGACCCGCGCTGGGCATACATCAGCACGCAATCGGCGGTCAGCGGATCGCGTTTCCATTTGTACCACAGCCCCGCCTTGCGCCCGCCGACGTAAAGCGAATCGCGGCGCTTGAGCATGATCCCCTCGATCGCCGCATCGCGCGCTCCGGCGCGCAATTCCTCGAGCGCCTCGAAACTGGCGGCGTCGATCAGCTGGGACAGGTCGAACCGCGCCGGATCGAGCGCCGCGACGACCGGTTCGAGCCGCGCCCGCCGCTCGCTCCACGGCAGCCCGCGCAGATCCTCGTCGCCGTCGAACAATATGTCGTAGAGCCGCACGAACGCCGGATACTGGCCCTGGACCTTGGCGCTGACATTCTTGCGGCCTAGCCTTTGCTGGAGCGCGTTGAAGCTTGCCGCCGCCCCGCCATGGGCATCGGCGCCCTGGTCGGCGCCGCGCACCAACAGCTCGCCGTCGAGCACGCCGGTCCGCGCGAACGCCGCCGCGACATCGGGAAAGCTGCCCGAAATATCGTCCCCGGTGCGGCTGTAGAGCCGGGTCTCGCCGCCGGCGTGGACCAGCTGGACACGGATCCCATCCCACTTCCACTCGGCCGCATAGTCGTCGAGGCTGACCTGGCCGTCGTCGAGCGCGTGGGCGAGCATGAACGGCCGGAACACCGGCACATCGCGCACATTGGGCTGCTCGGCGCGCCCCTCGCCCCAGTCGAACAGCTCGGCATAGGGCGGGCGCAGGCCATGCCACACCTCCTCGACCGCCTCGACATCGAGCCCGAAGGCATTGGCCAGCGCCTGCTTGGCAAGCCGCGCGCTAATCCCGACCCGAAGCGCACCGGTGGCCAGCTTGAGCAATGCGAACCGGCCCGACGCGTCGAGATGATCGAGCATCGCCGCCAGCACCTTGGGCGCGTCGAGCCGGCTGGCGCTGCGCAATCGCTCGACCGCGTCGGCAATGCCGACAGTGCCGTCGTCGATCTCGGGCTCGGAGCATTGTTCCCCAAGGCCCGCCCCCTGCGGCCATAGCAGCGACACGGTCTCGGCCATGTCGCCGACATAGTCGCGGCTCATCCGCAACAGCACCGGATCGATGCGCTCCTCGGCGATGGCGCGGACCACCGCCGGCTTGACCGCTGGAATATCCAGCCCGCCGGTCAGCGCAGCCAGCGCCACGCCGCGGTCGGGGTCGGGGGTTTGCTTGAGATAGTCGCCGATCAGCGTAAGCTTGGTATTGCGCGAACGGGTGTAGACCAAGTCGTCGAGCAGCTGGGAAAAAGCGCGCATCGCCCGCTCAATGCGCGAGCGGCCCGGTCGTTGCTAAAGCTCGCTGCTGCTAATGAAGGCGGACGGCCAGCGCGGCGAGGATCGCAGTGCGGTCGTGGACCGGATTGTTGCTGACCAGCGCCTCGCCCATATGGTCGAGGCAGGCGCGGGTGGCGTGGGCGTGGCCCGGCAGCATCGCGTGATAAGCGCCATAATCGGCCAGGCCCTCGAGCGCGGCGAGGCCGTGTTCGGCCGCCATCGCGCGGATCGCGTGCATCTTCTGGCAGATCGCGTGGGGGGCCAATCGCGGCATCAGCGCTTCGATTTCGCAAATGCGCTCGCTGATCTGATCGCGGGCGATGCTCAGTGGGTCGCGCCTGGCCATGTTAAATCTCCGTTGTCGGTGGCAGGTTCGGCCAAAAGCGTTAATTATGGGTCAAATTTATGGGGGGAGGGGCCCGGTGGTGATCCGCCGCATCCGGGAACATGTCGTCACGCACAACTGGTTCGCGGTGCTGATCGACCTCGGCATCGTCGTGCTCGGCGTGTTCCTCGGCACCCAGGTCAGCAACTGGAACCAGGCCCGGCTCGATCGCCAGCGCGGCGGCGAATATCGCCAGCGGCTGATCGACGACCTTGCCGCCAACCGCGAGGATTTTCGCCAGCGGATTGTCTATTATCAAAAGGTCCACGACCTCGGCTACGCGGCGCTGCAGGACTTGCGCCGGCCGCAGACGAGCGACGGGGGCCGGTTCCTGTTCGCGGCCTACGAAGCGACCCAGATCCTGCCCCGCTCGACCCAGCGCACGACCTATCAGGAAATCCAGTCGGCCGGCGCCACCGGGACGCTCGGCGCCGAGACCATCCGCCAGCAGATCGCTAATTATTATTTCAACCTCGACACCACCAACGCGACTATCGCCACCGTCCCGCCCTATCGCGACATCGTCCGCCGCGGCATGCCGTATGAAGCGCAGCGGGCGATCCGCACGGATTGTCCGGAAAACTATCGCGAGGATGCCAACGGCCGGGCGATGACCGGTTTTCCGGCCGATTGCCGGCCGAAGCTGGATCCCGCGGCGACCGCGGCGGCGGTGGCGACGGTCCGCGCGATCCCCGACCTGCAATTCGATTTGACCCGATCGCTGATCGATGACGACCAGAAAATCGTCCAGTTCCAGACGATGTACCGCCGCGCCGGCCAGCTCCAGACGCTGCTCCAGGCGACCGTCACGCCGCGCCGCGGGGGGTGACGCCGCCGCCGCCTGGTCATCGCTCAGCTTGACTTTTTGCAGTCCGCTCGTCACAGGACCTGGCTGTCCGGGCGGCGCAACGAGCGACCGCCTTCATTTTTTCAAAACCGGGATTTTCCGCGATGGCCAAGCCGGCAACCGTCAAGATCAAGCTCGTCAGCTCCGCCGACACCGGCTTCTTCTACGTGACCAAGAAGAACCCGCGCAACACGACCGAGAAGATGAGCTTCCGCAAATATGACCCGGTCGCGCGCAAGCACGTCGAGTTCAAGGAAGCGAAGATCAAGTAGAGGTTTCGTCGCCGCCGGCTTCTTC
>JBDSGH010000262.1:0-4130 GCA_039919095.1 Sphingomicrobium sp.
CCGGCGATCTTGGCCAGCACCAAGTGGATGATGTTCTCGGCAACGTCGTGCTCGCCCGACGAGATGAAGATCTTGGTCCCGCTGAGCGCATAGCTGCCGTCGCCATTGGGCTCGGCGCGGGTCTTGAGCAGGCCGAGATCGGTGCCGCAATGCGGCTCGGTCAGGTTCATCGTTCCGGTCCAGCGGCCGCTGACCATGTTGGGCAGGTATTTCGCTTTCTGCTCGTCGCTGCCCTTGATCAGCAGCGACGCGATCGCGCCCGACGTCAGGCCCTGGAACATCTCGAACGCCTGGTTGGCCGACAGCACATATTCACTAAGCGCGGTCGACAGCACCTGGGGCAGGCCCTGCCCGCCGAATTCCTCCGGCGCCGACAAGGTCGGCCAGCCGCCGTCGCACCATTGCTTATAGGCTTCCTTGAATCCGTCAGGGACCGTGACCGAGCCGTCGTCGTTGCGCTTGCAGCCCTGCTCGTCGCCAACCTTGTTGAGAGGAGCCAGCACTTCGGAGGCGAACTTGCCGCCCTCGTCGAGGATCGCTTCGATCAGGTCGGGAGTCGCGCCCGAAAACCCTTCGAGGTTGGAATAATTCCCGATGTGCAGGACCTCGTCGAGGATGAAGCGGGTTTCGCGCACCGGCGCTGAATAAACGGCCATCAGTAATTGCTCCCTTGGTCTTCATTGCTCGCTTTACGGTCGATGCCCAAGCGCTCCGCCGGCCGCGCCAGCGTTGCCAGAAACACCTCGAGTTCGCCGATCGTGGTATCGATATCGTGCTGCTGGCGGCGCAGCGCATCGATTCGCTGCTGACAACGCTCGATCGTCACTCGCCGCTGGGTCTCGCGCTGGTCGCCGACGTCGTAAAGGTCGAGTAATTCGCGGATTTCTCCGAGGCTGAAGCCGACCCTTTTGCCGCGCAAGATCCAGCTCAGCCGGGCGCGGTCGCGGTCCGAATAGAAGCGCGAGGTGCCGCGCCGCTCGGGCGCGATGAGCTGCTCGTCCTCATAGAATCGAAGCGCTCGGGCAGTCACTCCGAAGGCTTCGCACAGCTCGCCGATCGCATAGCGGGCGGGTGACCTTCCAGAGGTGGTAGCAGAGAGTGACTCCATATCCTGCTTTGCTTTACGTTTCCGTAAACGTCAAGTCAGCATTGCAGCCTCGCTTGAACGCCTGAAGGGCGGTCATATTTTGGTCACCTCAGCAGCCAAAGGGCGACAAAGCATAGAATCGACCCTATATGGGCGAGCCAGCTTGAGGGCGATTGCAGAACATGCTGACAACCGATCCGTTCGACCCGGGCCTTGATGGCGATCATCTCCGCGAGGAATGCGGAATTTTCGGCATCTGGGGCGCCGACAACGCCGCCAGCTTCGTCGCGCTCGGCCTCCACGCGCTCCAGCATCGCGGCCAGGAAGGAGCTGGCATCACCAGCTTCGACGGCAGCCAGTTCCACTCGCACCGGGCAATGGGGCATGTCGCCGGCAACTTCGACCGCGATCAGGTGATGCGCGGCCTGGTCGGCAATTCGGCGATCGGCCATGTTCGTTATTCGACCACCGGCGAGACTGCGCTGCGCAATGTCCAACCGCTCTACGCCGAGCTCGCCGAAGGCGGCTTCGCGGTCGCCCAGAACGGCAATCTGTCGAATGCGATGAAGCTCCGCCGGACGCTCAACCGGCGCGGCTCGATCTTCCAGTCGACCAGCGACACCGAGGTCATCATCCACCTCGTCGCGACCTCCGGCTACGGCACCAGCCTCGATCGCCTGACCGACGCCCTCAAGCAGGTCGAAGGCGCTTACTCGCTGGTCGTGCTCACCCCCGATGGCCTGATCGCCTGCCGCGACCCGCTCGGTATCCGGCCATTGGTCATGGGCAAGCTTGGCGAAGCGACCATCTTCGCCTCCGAGACCGTCGCGCTCGACGTTATCGGCGCCACCTTCCTGCGCGATGTCGAGCCTGGCGAACTGGTGCTGGTCAACGCCTCGGGCATCCGCTCCTTCCGCCCGTTCGCCAAGGTCGAGCCGCGCCCGTGCATCTTCGAGCACGTCTATTTCTCGCGGCCCGACTCGGTCGCCGACGGCAAGTCGGTCTACGAAGTGCGCAAGAACATCGGCGCCGAATTGTCGCGCGAAGCACCGGTCGAGGCCGATTATGTCGTGCCGGTGCCCGACAGCGGCGTTCCCGCGGCGATCGGCTTCAGCCAGGCCTCGGGCATTCCGTTCGAGCTTGGCATCATCCGCTCGCATTATGTCGGGCGGACCTTCATCCAGCCCAGCCAGGAAGTCCGCAACCTCGGCGTCAAATTGAAGCACAACGCCAATTCGGCGCTGGTCCACGGCAAGCGGATCGTGCTGATCGACGATTCGATCGTGCGCGGCACGACCAGCGTGAAAATCGTCCAGATGATGCGCGACGCCGGCGCGCGCGAGGTCCATTTGCGGATCGCCTCGCCGCCGACCCGCCACAGCTGCTTCTACGGAGTCGACACGCCCGAGCGCGCCAAGCTGCTCGCGGCTCAGATGAGCGTCGAGGCGATGGCCGACTATATCAACGCCGACAGCCTCGCCTTCATCTCGATTGAGGGGCTCTATCGGGCGCTCGGTTCGGATCGCAACGACCAGCAGCCGCAGCGCTGCGACGCCTGCTTCACCGGCGATTACCCGACCACCCTGACCGACGTCGCGGAAAAGGAACGGGCGGGCTCGCTGTCGCTGGTCGCCAGCCGCTAACCGCACCGACCGATGGCCGATCCCAAGCCCCTTGCCGGCAAGCTCGCGCTTGTCACCGGCGCCAGTCGCGGCATCGGCGCCGCGACCGCCGAGGCGCTGGCCGCGGCGGGCGCCCACGTCATCCTCGTCGCCCGCACCGCAAGCGCGCTCGAAGCGGTCGACGACCGCATCGACGAGGCCGGCGGCTCGGCCACCATCGCCCCGCTCGACCTCACCGACAGCCCGTCCATCGCCAAGCTCGCGGCCGCCGTGGCCGAACGCTGGCCGGCGCTCGACATCGTCGTCCTCAACGCCGCCATGCTCGGCTCGCTGACTCCGGTCGAGCACATCGATCCCAAGGAATATGCCCGGGTGCTCGCCCTCAATCTGCTCGCCAACCAGGCGGTTATCGCCGCCTTCGACCCATTGATCAGGAAAGCCGAGCGGGCCGAATTGGTCGCGCTGACCTCGTCGGTCGGGAGCGAACCGCGCGCTTTTTGGGGCGCCTACGGTTCGTCCAAGGCAGCGCTCGAAGTCCTGCTCGGCGCTTATGCCGACGAAACCCAGCATAGCGGCCGCATCCGGGTCCACATCGTCGATCCTGGCGCGACTCGGACGCGGATGCGCGCTCTGGCCTTTCCGGGCGAGGAACCGGACAGCGTCAAGCCGCCCGAAGTGGTCGCCGCGGCGATCCTCGATCGGCTCCAGTCCGCGGTTGCGAGCGGCGAACGGGTGCGGGTCGAAGCCTAGGCCAGCGAAAAACGGGTCAGGCGCTGCCCTGGATTGACTTCATCGAGCCGAAGCCGAACCGACTCGCCGATTCCCAGCCCGTTGGCCGGAACCCGCGTAATCACCGCCGGATCGCACAGCTGGATGCGGGCGCCGCGCTTCTTGTCGATGTCGGACACGATGCCGTTGAATTGCTCGCCGACGCGGCCCGCCAGCACGACCGCTTCGGCAAGCTCGAGAACAGCAGCGTCAACCTGCCCTGCCTTGGCGTCGGCGCGGTTCATCACTTCGGGCAGCCGCGCAAATGCTGCTGTCACGACGTCCGGCACAGCCCGCCCGGCGGCAACCGCCAGCGCGGCCTCGTTGATATAGCGGTCGGCCAGCCGCCGCAGCGGAGCGGTGGCGTGGACATAGGTCGCCCGCATCGCCGAATGCCACGGCCGCTCGCCGGCGTGGAACGGGGCGTAACTGGCGTGGGCGCCGGTGCGCCGGATGGCGAGCATGAACGCCGCCTGCTTGGGATCATTCGGATCGAGCCCGCGCTCGCGCTGGGCGAGGCTCATCTGCTTGGGCCAGTCGATCCCGAGCGCCTTGGCGCTCTGCCGCAGCCGGCGCACAGCCCAATCGTCGGGTTCGGGCATGATCCGGAAAATTCCGGTGCCGCGGTCGCACAGCGCTTGGCCGATGGCCAG
>JBDSGH010000263.1:0-16120 GCA_039919095.1 Sphingomicrobium sp.
GATCCGGCTGCGCGACGGCTCGCTGACTCGGGTCGAGGCGCTGGTCCGGTGGGAAGACCCGGTGTTCGGGTCGGTTTCGCCGTCGCGCTTCGTGCCGCTGGCGGAAAAGCACGGGCTGATCGAGGAACTGACCCAGTGGGGGCTGAGGACTACGCTGCGCCAATGGCTCAGGTGGCGCGAACAGGGCATCGACACCTGCGTGGCCTTCAATATTTCGGCGCTAAGCCTCGACCAGCTCGATTTTCCCGACCTGGTCGAGCGCATGTGCCGCGCGCTCGACGTCCCGACCGACCGTCTGGTGATCGAGCTGACCGAAGGCGCGACACAGCCACTGATCAAGCTGATGGACACGCTGACGCGCTTCAGGATCAAGGGCATCGGCCTTGCCATCGACGATTTCGGGACCGGCTATTCTTCGCTCATGCAGCTGCGCCAATTGCCCTTCACCGAGGTCAAGATCGATCGCTTCTTCGTCAATGACGCGGTCGAGTCGGCCGACTCGCGGCTGATCGTCAAGGCGATCATCGATCTCGCCCAGGGACTTGGGCTGACCGCCACCGCCGAAGGGATCGAGACGGTCGAGCAATTGCGGCTGCTGCGCGAGCTCGGCTGCGACGTGGTGCAGGGCTATCTCATCGCCCAGCCGCTCGAGCCGACCGCCTTGCTCCAGTGGAAGCTCGATTTCCGCGATCGCTGGCCAAGCCTGATCGAGGACCGCGGCCTTGCCCTATGGGGCCACCTCGAACCGGATCCCCTGGGCTAACGGCAGGTCCGTCCCGTAATTGATCGTGTTGGTCGAGCGCCGCATGTAGGCCCGCCAGCTGTCCGAGCCGCTCTCGCGCCCGCCGCCGGTTTCCTTCTCGCCCCCGAATGCGCCGCCGATTTCCGCGCCCGACGGGCCGATGTTGACGTTGGCGATGCCGCAGTCGGAGCCGGCCGCCGAGAGGAAGCGCTCGGCCTCGCGCAGATCGGTAGTGAAGATCGCCGACGACAGGCCTTGGGTGACGCCATTGTTGAGCGCGATCGCCTGGTCGAGCTCGGCATAGCGCAGCACGTAGAGGATCGGCGCAAAGGTCTCCTGCAGCACCGTCCCGTCCTGCGCTTCGACCTCGACCATCGCCGGCCGCACGTAATATCCGCCGGCGACCGCCTCGACCCGCTCGATGGTCTCGCCGAGGACGCCGGCCATGGCGTCGAAAGCGGCCTGGTCGATCAGCGGGCCGACCAAGGTTCCGGCCTCGCGCGGATCGCCGATCGCGACCCGCGCAAACAGGTCGCGCAGCCGCGCCACCAGATCGTCGGCGATGCTGTGGTGGACGATCAGCCGGCGCAGCGAGGTGCAGCGCTGCCCGGCGGTGCCGACCGCCGAGAACAGGATCGCGCGGCTGGCAAGATCGAGGTCGGCGCTGGGCGCGACGACCATCGCATTGTTGCCGCCCAGCTCAAGCAGCACGCGGCCAAAGCGCTGCGCCACCCGCGGGCCGACGGCGCGGCCCATCGCGGTCGAGCCGGTGGCCGAGACCAGAGCGACGCGGGGATCGTCGACCAGCGCTTGACCGACCTCGCGCCCGCCCTGGACCAGTTGCAGCAGCCCGGCCGGGGCATCGCCGAACCGGTCCAGCGCGCGTTTCGCCAGCGCCATCACGGCAGCGGCGGTCAGCGGGGTCTTTTCGCTCGGCTTCCAGATCACCGGATCGCCGCAGACCAAAGCCAGCGCGGCATTCCACGCCCACACTGCGACCGGGAAATTGAACGCACTGATCACTACCACCGGGCCGAGCGGGTGCCATTGCTCGATCATCCGGTGGTCGGGGCGCTCGCTGGCGATGATCAGCCCGTAGAGCTGGCGCGACAGGCCGACCGCGAAGTCGCAGATGTCGATCATCTCCTGGACCTCGCCGAGGCCCTCCTGGACGATCTTGCCGGTTTCGAGCGTGACCAGCCGCGCCAGCGGGTCCTTGGCTGCGCGCAATTCCTCGCCGAGCAGCCGGACCAGCTCGCCGCGGCGCGGCGCAGGCACCCGCCGCCAGTCGAGGAATGCGGTCACCGCCCGCTCGCCGGCGGCCGCGGGATCGCCCGCCGCGACCCGCCCGATCGGCTGGCCGTCGATCGGTGAAAAGCTGACCAGATCGCCCGAAGTCCCGTCGACGCCGAGCTGCCTCAGGATATTCGCGGTTTCCTCGGCTGGGCTCATGCCAACATCTCCCGCGCCTTGGCCATTGCCGCGACCCCGGCGTCGATCGTTTCGTCGCGCTTGGCGAAGCACAAGCGGACCAAGTGGCGCGGCGGATCGTCCTCGGCGAACACCGACAGCGGGACCACGGCGACGCCGGCCTGGGTCACCGCGGCGGCGGCAAACGCCTCGTCGTCGACGGCGAGCCCGGAGGCGCTGAGATCGACGCACTGAAAATAGGTCGAGGCGCTGTCGAGCACTACAAAACCTGCCGCCGTGAGCCCCGCCGTCATGCGGTCGCGGGCGCGGGCGAAGCGGTCTCGCATTGGCTCGATCCAGGCGTCGCCCTGGTCGAGCCCGAAGGCCACCGCCGACTGCAAATTGGGCGCCGTGGCGAAGGTCAGGAACTGGTGCGCGCGCGCCGCCACGCTGGCCATCGCCGGTTCCGCCACCAGCCAGCCGACCTTCCACCCGGTGAGCGAGAAGATCTTGCCGGCCGAGCCGATCTTGATCGTCCGCGCGGCCATCCCGGGCAGCGTCGCGAGCGGCGTGAAGCGCTGCCCGTCGAGCAGGATATGCTCCCACACCTCGTCGCTGATCACGGTCAGATCATGGTCGCGGGCGACGTCTGCGAGCGCTTCGAGCTCGTCGGCGTCGAACAGCCGGCCGGTCGGGTTGTGGGGATTGTTGATGATCATCACCCGGGTCCGGGCGGTCACCGCTGCCTCAATCGTCGCGCGGTCGATGCGCCACTCGGGCGGCTTGAGCGCGACTTCGCGGACCACGCCGCCAGCCCGCCGCACCATCGGCGCGTAGCAGTCATAGGCCGGGGTGAAGACGATCACTTCGTCGCCCGGAGTGACCGACGCCAGGATTGCCGCGCCCACCGCCTCGGTCGCGCCGCTGGTGACGCAGACATTGGCGGCTTCGAGCGCGAGCCCGTGGTGGCGATTGTAGTGCGCCGCGACCGCCTCGCGCAGCTGCGGCAGGCCGCGCGACGGGGCATATTGGTTCGACTGTTCCTTTAGCGCGCGCGCCGCAGAGTCGAGAATTTCCTCGGGCCAGCCGAAGTCGGGAAAGCCCTGGCCGAGATTGACTGCTTTATGCTCCGCAGCGAGGCCCGACATGCGCTCGAACACGCTGGTCGCCATCGCCTCGTAAATCGGGTTCAAGAGCGGCTCCCTGGCTGCACGCTGCATCGGTTTCCGAGCGCTGCTGCACCGAAACACCCCGTCCCGGCAAGCTCCTCCCTGCCGTTTGTCGAAAGGCGGCTTAACGCGGCCACTTGCGCCGTGCTTGGCTGCTTGGGTACGGGCCCACCCCGGGGAGGAATTCTCATGGCATTTAGAACACTCGCTCTGGCGCTGCTGGTCGCAACCGCCGCCACCGCCCAGGCCCAGCCTGCGGCCCAGGCGGAAACCACCGAGCCGTTCTACAAACCCTATGGCTACGACCTTTCCGCGTTCGACCCCAAGACCAGGCCCGGCGACGATTTCTTCCAATATGCCAACGGCGCCTATCTCGCTCGGACGGTGATCCCGCCCGACCGCCCGATCGCGTCGCGCAGGTACGACATGACCGACCGGACCGAAGCGCAATTGATGGCGATCCTGCGCGAGACGTCGGTCACCGCGCCGCTCGAACCGACCGACCTCAAGGGCAAGGTCGGGGCATTCTACGCGGCATTCATGGACGCCCCGGCGATCGAACAGCTCGGCGTCAAGGCGATCGCCCCCGAGCTCGACGCAATCCGCGGCGCGCCCGACCTCGCCGCCCTCGCCCGCCTGATGGGCAGTTCGGTGGCGAGCCTCTACCCGACCCCATTCGGGCTCTTCATCGACACCGACCTCAAGGCGCCCGACGCCTATGCGCTCTATCTCGGCCAGAACGGCCTGGGGCTGCCCGACCGCGATTATTATCTGACGGATAGTTTCGCAGGCCAGCGCGACGCCTATCGCGCTTATGCCGAAACGCTGTTGCGGCTGTCGGGCGTGGCCGATCCGGCCGGCGCCGCGGCGCGCATCCTCGCGCTCGAGACCGCGCTTGCCCAGGCGAGTTGGACCAAGGTTCAGCAGCGCGACCTGACGATCCAGTACAATCCGGTCGACAAGGCTGGGCTGGATGCGCTTGCGCCGCAATTCCCTTGGGCCGAATTCCTCGCCGGGGCGTCGCTCAGTGACCGCGAACGGCTGGTCGTCACGACCGACACCGCGCTGCCCAAGATGGCCGCGATCCTGGCGGCCGCGCCGCTCGACACGGTCAAGGAGTGGATGGCGTTTCGGGTCGCCGACACCGCCGCGCCTTATCTCTCGGCGCCGTTCGGCGATGCCTATTTCCAGTTCCGCGAAAAGACCCTGGCCGGGCAGGCCGAGCCGCGGCCGCGCTGGAAACGCGGACTGGCCGCGGTCGCCGGGATGGATTGCGTCGATGCCGCGTCGTGCCTCGGAACGCTCAACTGGGGCGTCGGCGAGCTCTATTCGGAGCGTCATTTCCCGGCCGCAACCAAGGCCCGGATGGGCGCCCTGATCGCCGATCTGACCGCCGCCTTCCGCGCCCGCCTGGTCAAGCTCGACTGGATGTCGGCGCCGACCAAGGCCGAGGCGCTCAAGAAGCTCGACACGTTCACGATCAAGGTCGGCTACCCCGACACGCCGCGCGGTTATTCCAAGGTAGTCATCCGCCGCGACGACCTGCTCGGCAACGTCCGCCGCGCGGCCGCCGCCAATTGGGCATTCTACGCCGAGCGCAGCAAGGGCCCGGTCGACAAGTCCGACTGGCTGATGACGCCGCAGACCAACAATGCCTACAACGGCTCGCTGCGCGACATCGTATTCCCGGCCGCGATCCTCCAGGCGCCGGTGTTCGACCCCAACGCCGATCCGGCCTTCAACTATGGCGCGGTCGGCGGAGTGATCGGCCACGAGCTGACCCACGGTTTCGACGACCAGGGCCGCTCGATCGACGCGGCGGGAGCGTTGCGCGACTGGTGGACGCCCAAGGATGCCGCCGCGTTCAAGGCCCGCGCCGCTGTGCTCGGCGCGCAATACGCCAAGTTCGAGCCGGTCCCTGGGGTTTTCATCAACCCCGATTTGACGATGGGCGAGAACCTCGCCGACCTCGGCGGGCTGGCAATGGCGCTCGACGCCTATCGGGTGTCGCTCAAGGGGCAGCCGGCGCCAGTCCTGAACGGCCTGACGGGCGACCAAAGGGTATTCCTCGGCTGGGCCCAGGCGTGGGCCGGCAAGGCGTCCCCGGAGGAGATCAAGCGCTACACCACCAGCGACCCGCACAGCTTCCGCAAATTCAGGGTCAACGGCATCGTCCGCAACATCGACGACTGGTACGTTGCATTCGGGGTCAAGCCAGGCGACGCCCTCTACATCCCCAAGGAAAAGCGCGCCCGGGTGTGGTGAGCCGGCCTAGGCCTGCCAGCCGCCGCCAAGCGCCCGGAACAGGTTGATCTGCGAGGTTGCGATCGCCGCGTCGGCCTCGGCCAGCGCGGCTTCGGCCTCGGCTGCGGTGCGCTCCGAATCGAGCAGTTCGAGCGAGCTGATATCGCCTTCGCGCTGGCGCGCGCGGGTGATCCGGGCGGCGGTCGCGGCCTGGTCGCGGGCCGAGCCGAGCGCGTCACGGCGCTTGAGCGCCTCGCGGTAATTGGACAGCGCGACTTCGGTTTCTTCCAGGGCCTGGAGGACCGTCCCGTCGAAGGTCGCGAGCGCCGCCTGAGTGTCGGCTTCGGCGCCCTGGACCCGCGCCCGCGCGGCACTGCGGTTGGCGGTCCAGTTGATCAGCGGGCCGATCAGCCAGGTCAGCGGATTGCCGCCGAACAGATTGCCGAGGCCGGCGCCGCTCGAGCCGACCGATCCGCCGAACGTGATGCGCGGATAAAGGTCGGCGGTGGCAACCCCGATCCGCGCCGTGGCGGCGGCCAGCCGCTGTTCGGCCGCGCGGACGTCGGGGCGGCGGGCGAGCAGAGCCGCGCCGTCGCCGACCGGGATCGGCTGGTCGAGCCGCAAGGCGGTCGCGCGCAACGCGGCCTGCTGCGGCAATTCGCGCGGAGTCCGGCCGGTCAAAGTGGCGAGCCGGAACAGCGCGCTTTGGCGCTGCGCTTCGAGCAGCGGGATGTCCGCCTGGCGCTGGTCGCGCAACGCTGCGATCCGCGCCGTATCGAGGCCGTTGGCAAGGCCGACCTGGTGGCGCCGTTCGGTCAAATCGAACGAGCCATTGAGCAATGTCACGATCCGCTCGGCAACCGCGATCCGTTCGGCCGACGAGACCGCATCGGCATAGGCGCGTACGGTTTCGGAAACGATTGCGACCCGCACTGCGTCGGTATCAGCGGCGGCCGCGCCGACTTCGCCCTGCGCGGCCTCGATCCGGCGGCTTATGCGCCCGAACAGGTCGACCTCATAGGCGACGTCGAGCCCGACATCGACCTGCAGATCGGTGCGCTTCTCGCCGGGAATCGCGGGGCCGGGCAGACGCCCGTACTGAACGCTCCCGCCAACGCCGACCTGCGGCTCGCGCGCGCCGCGTTCCTCGCGCAAACCGGCGCGGGCCCTGGCCAGCCGGGCGACCGCCACGCGAATGTCGGTGTTGGCCGCCAGCGAGTCCCGGACCAGGCCGTCGAGCACCGGATCGTCGTACAATCGCCACCAATTGCCAGTCGGCTGCGCGGCAGAGACCAGGGTCGAACCCTCCGCCATGACGAACGGCGCGGCAGCCGAGGCGGAGATCGGTTTGGGCGCAAAGTCGGGCCCGCTCGCGCAGGCGGTCAGCGCCAGCGCCGATGCCGCGGTGGCCAGGCGGCCAAGCTTGATGGTCATTCGATTCACTCCGCCGGGACGAGGGTGGTGCGAGGGTTCTGCCGGCGTTGGGCGAGCCGGTCGCCAAGGCCGCGGCAGACGACGTAGAAGGTCGGCGTGAAGATCAAGCCGAAGCCGGTCACTCCAATCATTCCGAAGAACACCGCGGTACCGAGCGCCTGGCGCAGCTCGGCCCCGGCCCCGGTCGCCAGCAGCAGCGGCAGGCTGCCGAGGATGAACGCGAAGCTGGTCATCAGGATCGGCCGCAGGCGATCGTGTGCAGCGCGCACCGCGGCCTCGACCGTCGACATCCCCGCTTCCTCGTCCTGCCGCGCGAATTCGACGATCAGGATGGCGTTCTTGGCGGCCAGCGCAATCAGCACGATCAACCCGATCTGGGTCAGCACATTATTATCCATCCCGCGCAAATGGACGCCGGCCATTGCGGCGAGCAGGCACATCGGCACGATGAGGATGATCGACAGCGGCAGGATCAGGCTTTCGAACTGCGCCGCAAGCACCAGGAAGACGAACAGCACGGCCATTCCAAACACCAGGCCGGAGGTGCTGCCGGCGACCTTCTGCTGGTAGGCGATGCCGGTCCATTCGGTCGAATAGCCCGGCGGCAGGGTTTCGGCGGCGAGCTTCTCCATGCTTTTGAGCGACTGGCCGGTCGAATAACCGGGCGCGGTATCGCCATCGATCTCGACCGACGGGAAGCCGTTGTAGCGCGACACGCGATACGGCCCGGTGCGGTCCTGGAAGGTGGTCACCGAGCCGACCGGGACCATCGCGCCGCTGTTCGAGCGGGTCCGCAGATTGGCAATGTCGGCTTCGCTCGCGCGGTACGGCGCGTCGGCCTGGGCGGTCACGCGATAGGTTCGGCCAAGCAGGTTGAAGTCGTTGATGAAGGCCGAGCCGAGGTAGACCTGGAGCGCTTCGAACACCCGCTCGGGCGGAACCCCGAGCATGTCGGCCTTGCGCCGGTCGATGTCGGCGAACACGCGCGGCGTCGAAATGTCGAACAGGGTGTAAACCTGCTTGAGGCCGGGGGTCTGATTGGCCTTGCCGATCAGGCCCCACGACAGGCCCGACAGTTCCTGGACGCTGTGGCCAGTGCGGTCCTCGACCACCATGCGGTAGCCGCCCGCCGAACCGATGCCCTGGATCAGCGGCGGCGGGACGATGATCAGCCGCGCTTCATTGATGTCGACGGTGCGCTTCTGCGCTTCGGCCATGATGCTGGCGAGCGTCACGCCCAGCTTCTTGCGCTCTTCGAACGACTGCAGCGGAACGTAGGCCGCGGCGGCATTGGGGGCGAGAGTCTGCGACGCGCCGTCGAACCCGGCCAGCATGACCGAACCCTTGACGCCCGGGATCGGCAGGATCCGCGCCGCGACCTTGCGCATGACCGCATCGGTGCGGTCGAGCGAGGAGCCCGGCGGAAGCTGGATGACGGTCAGGAAATAGCCCTGGTCCTGAGCCGGGATGAAGCCGGTCGGAGTGATTGCGAATATCCCGACCGTGGCCGCGATCAGCAGCGCATAAGCGACCATCATCCGCTTGGGCATCAGCACCAGCCGGTTGGTCAGCCGCGAATAGCCCTGGCTGAAGCGGTCGAACGCGTGGTTGAAGCGGGCCCCACCGGCGCGCAGCGTTTCGGTGATACGGTTGCCCGGCCGGTCCTCGCTGTGTGGTTTCAGAAGGATCGCGGCGAGCGCCGGCGACAAGGTCAGCGAGACCAACAGCGAGATCAGCGTCGCGGCCGAAATGGTCACCGCGAACTGGTGGTAGAAAGCGCCCGACAAGCCATTGAGGAACAGGGTCGGCAGGAACACGGCGCACAGCACCAAAACGATCGCCACCAACGCTGCGGCGACTTCGTCCATCGAGGTCCGCGCGGCATCGAGGCCGGACAGGCCGCGGGCGAGGTTGCGCTCGACATTCTCGACCACGACGATGGCGTCGTCGACCACGATGCCGATCGCCAGCACCAGCCCGAACAGCGACAGATTGTTGAGCGAATAGCCGACCCCGAGCAGCACCGCGAAGGTGCCAATCAGCGACACCGGAATGGCGATTACCGGGATCACCGCCGCGCGCCAGCGCTGGAGGAAGACGATGACCACGAACACCACCAGCAGGATCGCTTCGAGCAGGGTGTCGCGAACCGCGTCGATCGACTGCGAGATGAACTCGGTCGGGTTGTAGATGATCCGATATTCCAGCCCTGGCGGGAAGCTCTTCGACATGGTCTGCATCTCGGCCTCGACCGCGGCGGCCGCCGCGAGGGCGTTCGACCCGGGCCGCTGAAACACGCCGAGGATCACCGTCGGTTCGCCCGAGAGGTATGTGTTGGACGCATAATCGGACGCGCCGAGCTCGACCCGCGCGACATCGGATACGCGCACTTGCCGGCCATCGCCGTCGGTGCGGATGACGACGTTGGCGAACTGCTGCGGATCGGTCAGCCGGCCCTGGGTTTCGACGTTGAGCTGGAACGCACTGCCGGTCGCGTAGGGCGGCTGGCCGAGCGTTCCGGCCGCGACCTGGACATTCTGCGCGCGCAGTGCGGCGACGATCTCGCCGGCAGTCAGGTCGAGCGCGGCGGCCTTGTTGGGATCGATCCACACCCGCATTGCATAGTCGCGCGCGCCGAACAGCCGGGCGTCGCCGACGCCGTCGAGCCGCGCGACCCGGTCGCGGACCTGGGTCAGCGCGTAATTCGAGATGTAGCCGCGATCGAGCGAATGGTCGGGCGAGATCAGATTGACCACCATCAGGAAATCGGGCGAGGTCTTGCGCGTGACGATTCCGAGCCGCTGCACTTCCTGCGGCAGGCGCGGCGCAGCAATCGCCACCCGGTTCTGGACCAGCACCTGGGCAGCGTTGAGGTCGGTGCCCTGCTTGAAGGTGACGGTGATGGTGAGGTTGCCGTCGCCGGTCGACTGCGACGACATGTAGATCATGTCGTCGACGCCGTTGATCTCTTGCTCGATCGGCGCCGCGACGGTCGACGAAACGGTTTCGGCGTCGGCCCCGGGATAGGTCGCGTTGACCGTCACCGTCGGCGGCACGATGTCGGGATATTGCGACACCGGCAGCGCGAAATAAGCAAGCGCGCCCATCACCGTAATCAGGATGGCGATCACGGCCGCGAAGATCGGCCGGGTGATGAAGAAGCGCGAAAACCGCATTGAATGTCTCCCGGCCGTAACCGCGGCCGTTGCAGTGAAATGGTGCGGGGCGCTCAGCGGCCGGTGAAGGTCGCTTCGCCGCTCAATGGAACCGGCGCGCTCAGCGGCGCGGCGGACGCCGCCTGGGGAGCGATCTTGCCGGCACGGACCTGGACCTTGACCCCGGGCATCGCCATTTGCGTGCCGCTGATCACCACCCGGTCGGCCGCGGTCAGGCCCGAGCGGACGACCCGCAGGCCGTCGATTAGTGGACCCAGAACGACCGGCCGCGGCGCAACGCTGCCGTCGCGGGCGACGACCAGCACGATCTTGCGTGCCTGGTCGGTCTGGACCGCCGCATCGGGCACCAGCAGCGCCGGCGCCGCGACCCCGGTCGAGAGCCGCATGTTGCCGAACATGCCAGGCGTCAGGAATTGGGTAGGATTGGCAATTACCGCGCGCAGGCGGATCGTCCCCGAGCGCGTGTCGAGGCCGTTGTCGGCGAAATCGAGCCGGCCGTGCCAGCGGTATTCGGGCTCGTCCTGGAGCCGAATCTCGACCCCCGACGGAGCCGCCCCGCCCTCGCGCGCCCGGCGCGATTTGAGGAACAGGCCCTCCGACGCGTCGAAGTTGAAATAGATTGGGTCGAGCGAATTAATGGTCGTCAGCAACGTGCCTTCGGCGCCGCTGCCGCCGCCCTGGACGAGGTTGCCGGGATCGATCCGGCGGTCGGAAATGCGGCCCGAGATCGGCGCTCGGACCTGGGTAAAGCCGACGTCGAGCGCGCGCGACTGGACCCGGGCGTTGGCCGCGGCCACCGCCGCCTCGCCGGCCTGGACCCGGGCGCGGATCCGGTCGACGTCGCTGCGTGATACCGCATCGACCGCGAGCAGCCGGGTGGCGCGGCCGTAATCGGCCTGGGCCAAAGCTAGATCGCTGCGCGCGCTGGCGACGGCGGCGCGCGCTTCGGCCAGCGCGGCGACGAACGGACGCCCGTCGATGGTGAACAGCAACTGGCCTTTGCGGACCACGGCGCCGTCGGTGAAATGGACGCTAACGATCGCGCCCGACACCCGCGGGCGCACTTCGACCGAATTACTCGCTTCGAACCGTCCCGAATAATCGTCCCATTCGGCGATGTCGCGGACCAGCGGGGTGGCCACCGTGACGGTCGGCGGCGGCGGTGCCGCAACAACCGGGCCACTGCGCAATTCGAGCGTCGCGACGCTGACCAGCAGCGCGATCGGAAGCGCGATCAGCGCGACCTTGCGCGGTCGCGACAGGTCGGCCACGACCGCACGCACCGGCTTGCGCTCAGCAACGCTGTCGTCCTGTTCGACTTTACCAATCATGTTCACCAGGCAGTCCTCCGGCGACGGGCCGGCCGGGCCTGCCCGATGCTTGTTTGGATGAGTTCGAAATGATCGGCCGAGAAGCCGGCGGCGAGAAACGCCGCGACTTCCGACTTGGGCACGTTCCAGCGGTGATGCCAAATCAGGATCGCAACCCGGCGCAGCGCTTCCAAGCGCTCGTTGGCGAGCCGTCCGGCGCGCTTGAGCCCGAAGATGCTTTCCAGAGCGGTGATGAACCGGCCGTGCTCGCGGATACTCGACAGCGGGTCGCGCTCGGCCATGGCGACGATCGACCATTCGAGCGCGGACAGCCGCGCCGCCGGAGCTGCGGTGCCGACCATTGCTGACGGCTTGGGGGCCGACGACTGGGGCGCCGAGCGCTGCTGGGGCTGCCATTGCGGCACGGACAAAGGAAGGCTGGCCATCGATCATTCTCCTGCTTGGCGGGCGCGGCCCACCGTTCTGCGCGGCACGCCGTGCAGTGATTTGTCGCTTCGGTCGTTCGGATTCGCACGCCGCGACGGTCATCGCCGCGCGTCGAATGCCACTGTCCAAAACATGTCTACTCGGGGCTTGCGCCTACGGCGCCGGTGTTCGCCCGGGCTTGCGACTGTTACGCGTCGCGCTGTCCTCGACGGCTTGACTGCCGTTCTTCTGTACTAAGCGGTATATAAAGCGAATCGGGGCCGGTCAAGACTTATCTACCGACCGGTATGAATTTTTTTTCGGGCTATTTCCCGGGCCACATGGCGAGGCTGGTTTCGACCAGCGATTCGAGCTGCTGCTTGCTTGCGCCGCTGCCCGCCTGAACGGTCATGCCCTGGAGGATTGCGCCGAGGTATGAGCACAGGCCCTCGACATCGATCGTCGCGGGCAAGTCCCCCTCGTCCTTGGCGCGCTGCATCCGGTCGCACAACGCGCGCTGCGACGACTGGCGCCGCGCCATCAGATCCGCGCGGATCGATTCGGCCTCGGCGCCGCAGGTGACCGAGCTGATGATCCGCATGCAGCCGCGCGGCTCGCAGTCGCTGGTCTGCATCTCGAGCGCGCCCTGCAACAGCCGCTGGGCGACGGCGCGCGAGGTCGGCGCCTTGAGCGCCTCGCCGACATACGCGAGCTTTTCGCGCTCGTATAAGTCGAGCGCCTTGCGGAACAGCGCTTCCTTGTTGCCGAACGCGGCGTAGAGACTCGGGCGGGTGATGCCCATCGCGTCGGTCAAATCGGTCAGCGAGGCACCTTCATAGCCCCGCGTCCAGAACACGCGCAGCGCCGCCGCCAACGCCTCGTCGACATCGAATTCGCGGGGTCGGCCCTTGCAGGCGCGTTGCACAATACATTCCATAACGGTCGGTACATAAGTACGATTGGGCCAACTGTCCAGTCGGCACGGAACGGACCGCCGCACGGCCGCCGCACGGCCGCCGCCATTGAATCATACGCCGCCGCGACCATTTCAAGGATCATGGTCCCACTTTCGATCCTCGACCTCGCCCCGGTCCCCCACGGCAGCGACGCCGCGCAGGCGTTGCGCAACTCGGCCGACCTGGCGCAAGCGGCCGAGCGGCTCGGCTATCACCGCTTCTGGATGGCCGAGCATCATTCGATGCCGGGCATCGCCAGCGCCGCCACCGCCGTCGCGCTGGCTTTTGTCGGAGCGCAAACCTCGACCATTCGCATCGGCGCCGGCGGGATCATGCTGCCCAACCACGCGCCGCTGATCATCGCCGAGCAGTTCGGAACGTTGGAATCGCTTTATCCGGGGCGGGTCGATCTCGGCCTTGGGCGGGCGCCGGGGACCGACCAGGCGGCGGCTTACGCAATGCGCCGCAACCTCGCGTCGGACGGCAACGAATTTCCCAACGACGTGGTCGAGCTGATGAATTATTTTCGCGGGGAAAACGGCCGCGTCCGCGCCATCCCCGGCGAGGGACTCAAGGTGCCGCTCTACATTCTCGGCTCGAGCCTGTTCGGGGCGCAATTGGCGGCCGCGCTGGGCCTGCCCTACGCCTTCGCCTCGCATTTCGCGCCGGGCATGATGATTCAGGCGATCGCGCTTTATCGCGAGCGTTTCGAGCCTTCGGAGCAGCTCGACCGGCCGCATGTCATTCTCGGCTTCAACTGCTTCGCCGCCGACAGCGACGAGGAGGCGCACTTGCTCGCGACCTCGGTCCAGCAGGCATTCGTCGCGCTGCGGACCGGTCAGCCGACCCAGCTCCCGCCGCCCCAGGCCGGCTATCTCGACACCCTGCCCTCGAACGCCCGCGCGATCCTGCAAGATGTCCTGTCCTGCTCCGCGATCGGCAATCCGGCGACCGTTCGTGAGCAGGTCACTTCGTTCGTCGAGCGGACCGGCGCCGACGAGCTAATGGTCACCAGCCAGATCTTCGACCACGCCGCCCGCGTCCGCTCGTACGAACTGTTGATGGACGCGGTGCGCCAGCCCGAGCTGGCGGCCGCCGGCTGAGGACCTCCCGCCACTCCCGGCGTTCGACTCATTGCAGACGCTTGGCGAAGGCCTATCCTGAGACGTGGCAAGCAGAGCTCGCTGAAGCAGCGGAGCAGTGAGGGAGCCGGGCATGAGCAACAAGGTTTACAAGATCATCGAAGTGGTCGGCAGTTCGACCACCGGAATCGAGGACGCGATCGACCGCGCCGTCGCTCGCGCGTCGGAGACCGTGCGCGACCTGCGCTGGTTTGAGGTGACCGAAACCCGTGGCCACATCGAAGGCGGCCGGGTGGCGCATTACCAGGTCACGCTGCGCCTTGGCTTCACGCTGTCGGGCGCAGAGGCCTAACTCGCGCCCAATTGCGGAATGCCGCGCAACCGGATTCATTGCAGACGGTGCAGGATCGGCGGATAGTTCGATGATGGATAAGCCCCAAATCGATCGTGAGACCGACCCTGTCGGTGGGTGGTGGATGTCGCGCCGGCACCTGCTGCAAGTTGGTGCATTAGCGAGCGCGGCAAGCTTGGCCCGGAGCGGCGTCGCCTGGGGCAAGGAGCCTGCGCCCGAACCGCTTGCTGAATTTGGCTACGGCGCCGTGACGATCGCCAGCAGTGCCCACGAGGCGCAGTTGCACAACAGCCAGTCAGTGTTGATGTCGCTCAGCGACGACAGCCTGCTGATGCCGTTCCGGCAAATGGCGGGGCTGCCGGCGCCGGGCCAGGAATTGGGCGGGTGGTACGCGTATCGACCCGACTACGACTATCGCAAGAATTTCGACGAAGGTTTCGCGCCCGGCTGCCAGCTTGGCCAGTGGGTCTCGGCCTTGGCGCGCGGGTTCGCAATCTCAGGCGACCCTGCTGTGCGGGACAAAGTCCTTCGACTCAATCGCCTCTACGCTGACACGATCTCCGGCGAGTTTTACCGAAAGAGCCGTTTTCCTACTTATATCTACGACAAGCTGGCGATCGGGCTGCTCGATTCGCACAGCCTGGCGAACGATCCGCAAGCGCTCGCCATCCTCGAGCGGACGACCGACACGGCACTGCCGCATTTCCCCGGCCGGGCGGTCGAGCACGACAAGCGCTGGCGAATGGACAAGGCTCCTGACGACGCCTCGTGGACGTGGGACGAATCCTACACTTTGTCCGAGAACATGTTTCTGGCGTCGGAGCGCGGGGCCGGACGGCGTTATTTCGATATTGGCCAGCAATATCTCGATGACGAAGCGTGGTTCGATCCGCTGTCGCGCGGCGAGCATGTGCTGAACGGCCGTCATGCCTACAGCTATGTCAATTCGCTGAGCTCGGCGATGATGGCCTATTTCGTGGCGGGCAGCGCAAAGCATCTCCGCGCGGCGCAGAACGGCTTCGCCATGCTGCAGGCCCAGAGCTACGCCACCGGTGGCTGGGGCCCCGACGAATTGCTGCGCGGGCCGAACAGCGATGCCTTGCATGACAGCCTGCGCAATACCCACGCTCATTTCGAAACGCCGTGCGGTTCCTACGCCCACTTCAAGCTGACCCGCTATCTGCTCCGCGCCACCGGCGATTCGCGCTACGGGGACAGCATGGAGCGGGTGATGTACAACACCGTTCTGGGCGCCCCGCCGCTGCAGGCCGACGGCCGGAATTTCTATTACTCCGATTACAGTTTCGACGCGCGTCGGGTTTACAAGGAGGCGCATTGGGCGTGCTGCGCCGGGACATTACCGCAGGTCGCGGCCGACTACCGGATCAATCTGTATTTGCGCGGGCCGCGGGCAGTTTACGTCAACCTGTATGTGCCTTCGACCGTGCGCTGGGAGGAAGCCGGCGCGCAGCTTTCGCTGACCCAGACTGGCAACTATCCCTACGACGGCAAGGTCATGCTCGCGCTGGCAGCGTCGAAACCCAGCGATGTCGCGCTCTATTTTCGCATTCCCGCCTGGGCGGCCGGGGCGCAGATCCTGGTCAACGGCCAGGCGCAGCCGGTGCCCTCGGCCGGGCGATTTGCGAAGGTGCGGCGGCTGTGGCGCAGCGGCGACGTGGTGGAGCTGCATTTGCCGCTGCCGGCGTGGCTCGAGCCGATCGATCAGCGCCATCCCAATACCGTGGCGCTGGTCCGCGGTCCGCTGGTGCTGATGGCGGTCAAACCCGAGATTGACGCGCCGGCGCCGGTCCTGACCCGA
>JBDSGH010000264.1:0-3163 GCA_039919095.1 Sphingomicrobium sp.
GGATGACGCTGTCGCGCAGCGGGCCGTTGCTGACGATCGGCAGGCCCCGCGCCCGCGCTTCCTCGTTGAGCTCGCCGAGGGTGATCTCCTCGCCGTTTGCAATTGCGATGACCTGACCGTCGGGTTCTGCTTTATTGCAGGCGGCAAGCAGGCAAGCGAAGGCCGCTGCTGCGATCCACAGCCGTGCGCGGTTGGGACCGCTGGTGGGGTAGGGCGAGAGGGTCATTGGCGATGGAAACACCTTGGGACTGGATCACGGTGATTATCTTCGCCGGGCTGGTAACACGCTTTCTGCACCAATCCTCCAAGCCCGAAGCGGGCGACGACAGCATGTGGCATTACCTCGTGCCATGCATTGGCTGCGCAGTCACCAACTGGCTCGGCAACGAGGGCTGGGAATTGGCCGCGGTCGGCGCGCTCGCCGCAACGCTTGGCTTTATCGCTTATTTTCTCGGCCCAGTCGGCCGCGGGCGCAAGCATTAGCTCTTGCCCGTCAGCAGCAGCCGTAATTCGGTCCCGCCGGCGGCGACCAGCTCGGTTGCGAACTGGCGCAGCACGGGCAGGGCGGCGGCGCGGTTGGCGTCGATCGTCGAAATGCGCACCAGCACTCCGTCGGCAATCGATCCGCGCAGGGTTTCGCGCAATGCCGCCCAGCGCTGGCCGAACGAGCTGGTCGGAAAGTCCGGGCCGACCCGGCTCCAGTACAGGATCTGCTCGATCCGGCCGGTGGCAAGCGCGGTCATCGAGCGGGCGGCGATGTTTGTCCCGCGGACCTGCACCGCGACATCCGGCCAGCTGCGCATCTTGAACCCCGCGGCGGGGTAGCACACCTCAGGCCGGTGGAGCTGGGTATTGCCGACTTGCGCGCTGCCGTAGGCGATCAGCAGCATGATCGGCGCCGCCGCGCCGCCGGCGTAATAGCGGGTCAAAACCTGGTCGTAGCTTTTCTCGCCGCCTTCGCCCTTCGGAATGAGGACATTGCCGAGGTCGCTGCGGGTCCGCGAGCCGATGACGTTGGGCACCAATTGCTCGAGCGAGCGCCCGGTGCGCAGGCGATCGGGGTCGGCCCGCGGAGTGATCAGATACGACCCGATCGCGGTCGCTCCGAGCGCGCCGGCGACGACGAACTCGCGCCTGCTCAAGGCCGGGGTCGCCCGGTCGCGGGGCTCTTGCGAGGCGGGGGTGGACGCCAATCTAATCTCCCGCGCGCAGCCAGCCGAGCGCATGATCCAACGCCAGCATTCCGACCACGGCCAGCGCGAAGGTGGTCAGGCCGGCGGCGTCGTGGGCGAAGCTCTGCGCCACCCCGTCGCCCATGTGATAGGTCAGCAGCAGCAGGATCAGCACCCGCATCCAATTGGCGAACATCGCGATTGGAATGATGCCGAGGATCAGCAATGCGCTGCGCAGGGTCAGCGCGCGCTTGCTCAAGTGAATGTAGAGCAGCCCGATCGCCAGCAGGCTGAAGATCGAACCGAGCCCGGCACAGGCCTGCTGGACCAGCAATTCATATTGCGCGATCTGGATATGAACGCCCGAATTGGCGACCGGGTAACCCAGCCAGTAGAGCGCTGCGACCGCGGATTCCGAGATCCAGATCTTGAGCGGCTGGGTCAGCTCGGCGACCACGCCCGACGGCGGCCTGATCAGGAACCCCAAATACAGGATTGCAAACCACAAGCGGCGCATGACCGCCGGCCCCCAGTAGAACAGCGCCATCACCACCAGGATCGCATAGAGCGAGGCGGATTCTGCGGTCAGCACGCTAAAGCTGCGGCCGTAGGCGTAGACCAGCAGCAGCGGCGGCAACACGACCGCCAGCCACAGCGTCGGCACCGATCCCGGGCGGAAATGGATGTGCGCGCGCTCGCGCCACACCAGCCACGCACCCGAAATCAGGATGATCGGGCCGTGGGCGCCGTTGTCGCTGTCCCAATAATTGCGGGCCAGGGCCAACAGCGTCGGAATGACCAGCGCCAGCAGGCCGGCAATGATCAGGTAAGCGTGAAGGGGGAGCCGGCGCCAGTCCACCCGGTCCGCTGCGGCTGTGTCCTTGGCCAGCGAGGCGTCGTCCGGGCTCGCCGCAATCGCCGAAGATGGGTTCATGTCAGCTGATCACATGCGACCGAATGTCCTGGACCACCAGGACTTCGTCGCCGACCCTCATCTGGTCGAACAGCAATTTGGCGAATTCTTCCGGCACGCCGAGGCAGCCGTGGGTAGCGGCCCCGCGGGCGACGTTGCTGCCGTGGATCGCGACTCCGTCGTCGGTCAGCCGCAGCGTGAACGGCATCGGCGCATCGTAGACGCTCGACCAATGATATTTGAGCCGGGCGAGAACCTTGAAGCGGCCCATCGGTGTCGGCACTTCGTCCGCCCCGTAGAGGACCACCGAGGTTCCGATCTCGTGGCCGTCGCGGAACACCGACATGGTCTGCTTGCTGAGGTCGACCAGCACCCACACCCGGCCGGCCGGCACGCCGTCGTCGTTCCACACATATTTGCCATAATCGAGCCGCGCCGGGACGTTGATCAGGCTCTTGATCGAATGATCCGCCTCGGGCGAGTCGTCGAACTCGAGCCGCTGCGGCTGGGGGAAGGAAATGCGTTTTGAATCGTCGAACTGCGACGCCTGGGTCTGCGGCTGGGCCTGGGCGGCGGTTGCGGCCCGTTCGCGACAGGCGCTGGCGCTGGCCACGAGCGCGATCGCGATCGCACAACGCAGCAGCCCGGTTTTCAAGGACCCTGAAACGCTGCCCATTGGACTGCCCGCCCCATCAACGCACTGGCGGCTCAGTCTATCTGGGCCGCGGGTAATCGCAACCCTAGGCCGTGACCGAAGCCCGGACCGGGCTGCCGAGCGCTCCGGCGCCTTGCCGGGCCTCGACCTTGCGGCGCCGGCGCAGGACTCCGCCGAGGGCGCCAAAGCCGATCGTCAGCATCAGCCACGTCGCGGGCTCGGGAACCGCCGGCCCGGGGGGCGGCGGAGGCGGCGGGTTGACCGGCGGCGGCGGAGGCGGCGGTTCGGTAACGGTGATTCCACCGCCGCCACCGCCACCAGGGACGATGAAGGGCGGCAGGAAGAACCCGCTCGAGGCGGCTGCGTTGTGCGATCGCGATCGCGCTCGTGGCCAGCGCCAGCGCCTGTCGCGAACGGGCCGCA
>JBDSGH010000265.1:0-3716 GCA_039919095.1 Sphingomicrobium sp.
ATGGCAGGGCCTCATTGGGGCGCTCGAGCCGCCGCAACGGCGTCGCGCCCTTCATCATCAGTCCGAGCCACTGCTCCTGCAGATGATCGGCCGCGGCGACGTCGATCAGCGGGCCCATGAACGGCTGGGGGTCGGCGAATGGGTCGCCGACGATCAAGCGATCGAGCAGGTCCTGGATGGCCTTGAGCAGCGGGCCTTCGGTGCCGTCCTCGACGATTAGCCGCCGCGCCGCGGTGCAGCGCTGACCGGCCGACAGATAGGCCGACTGGACAACGATCGCCGCCGCCGCCTCGATGCTGGTCGAATTCCACACTACCAGCGGGTTATTGCCGCCCAGTTCGAGCGCGAGGATCTTGTTGGGCATGTCGGCGAACTGGCGATGGAGCGACTGGCCGGCGCGCGCCGAGCCGGTGAACAGCAGGCCGTCGATGCCCGGCTCGGCGGCGAGCGCGCGGCCTTCGTCGGGACCGCCGGTCAGCAGCCGGACGACGCCCGTCGGAATTTTCGCTTCATGATAGCAATCGACCAGGAACGCGCCGGTCGCAGGAGTCTTTTCGGACGGCTTGAACACCACCGCGTTGCCGGCGATCAGCGCGGGAACGATATGTCCGTTGGGCAGATGAGCGGGGAAATTGTAGGGACCCAGCACCGCCAGCACGCCGTGCGGTTTGTGCCGGACCGCGATCTTGTTGCCGAGTGCCGCCTCGAGCCGGCGCTGCGGGGTCCGCTCCGAATAAGCGTCGAGCGAAATCTGGACCTTGTTGACGACCGCGCCGACCTCGGTCCGCGCTTCCCAAAGCGGCTTGCCGGTTTCGCGCGCGATAAGCGTCGCGAATTCGGTTTCGCGTTTGCGCACGACGTTGGCGAAGCGCTGTACCGCCTCGCTGCGATAGGCGAGCGAGTGCGCCGCCCAGGCCCCCGCCGCAGCGCGCGCCGCGACAACTTCGGTGGTGGCGTTGCCGACCTCGCCCGACCAGATCTCCGCGCCGGTGGCCGGCTCGGTTGATGTCAGAGTCTTAGCCATAAGGGGTTCTAACCATTGGCCAGCGCGCTCCACCAACTTGGCTCCGGCGTCAAGCCACGGCCGCCGGATCGGCGGCGATCGCTTCGCCCATGCGGCGGACGGCGGCGATTTTCGCTTCGAACCGGCTCCAGTCGTCGCGCTCGGCGATCGCCGCCCAGATCGCCTCGACCTCGTCGATATGCATCGAGCATGGCTCAGGGTCGGACCAATAAGGGTGGGTGTGAGGCCGATCGCGTCCCTCCAGCGTCGCGGCCAAAGCCCGAAACGGCTCGGACGGGTAGCGTTCCGCGCCAGGATCGCGGCCGCCCCGCCAATCGAAGAAAATGCGGTCGATCGTCGCTTCGCGCGATTGCAGGGCGTCGACCAGCCGCGTCGCCACCAGGCGATCGTCAGCGCCGCCGCGCGGGGAGACGCCAAGGCGCCGCAGCAGCGCCGCGATCAGCGCGGCCTGGAATCGGCTGCTCCAGCCGCCGAGCAGGTCGGAGATTGGTGGAGCGTCGGCGAGTAGCGTCAGGCACCCGGCCAATTGCGCCAGGTCCCAGTGAATTGCTTCGGGTTGGCGGCCGAACGCATAGAGCCCCTGATGGTCGAAATATGCCGCGGTGAAGCTCGCGTCCCAATCGGGTGTAAAGCGCCACGGGCCATAATCAAAGCTCTCTCCGGTGACCGCGATATTGTCGCTGTTTAGCACGCCGTGGACGAACCCCGCCGCCATGTAGCTCGCGGCGAGGCTGGCAGTGGCGCCGGCGACCAGGTCGAAAAGATGAAGCGCGTTCTCGGCCGCGTCGTCGGTGGGTTGTTGGCCGTACAGATTGGCGAGGCAGTAACGCACCAGCCGCTCGATATTATCGACTTCGCCGAAGAACGCGAGGCGCTGGAAGCTGCCGATGCGGATGTGGCCGTGGCCGAGCCGGGTCAGCACCGCCGAGCGGGTTGGCGAAGGCTCGTCACCGCGCATCAGCGCCTCGCCGGTTTCGAACAGAGCGAAAGACTTGGAGGTGTTGACCCCCAATGCTTCGAGCATTTCGGTCGCGAGCACTTCGCGCACCCCGCCCTTGAGCGTCAGCCGGCCGTCGGCGGTGCGGCTGTAGGGGGTGGTTCCGGAACCCTTGGTGGCGAGGTCGAGCAGGCGATCGTCGCCGTCGCGCAATTGGGCGAAGAGGAACCCGCGGCCGTCGCCGATGTCGGGGTTGTAGGTTCGAAACTGGTGGCCGTGATAGCGCAGCGCGAGCGGCTCGCGGAGATTGTCGGAAAGCGGCTCGAACCGGCAAAAATGCGCTGCCCAAGTGGCCTGATCGAGATCGCCGAGGCCGACCCGCTCGGCCCAGTGCTGGTTGAGGTAGCGCGGGATCGCCTTCGGGAAGCGGGCCGGCTCGACCGGATCGTAGAACGCCGCTCCGAGCTCGAGGATTTTCGGGTCGGGGCGGTAAGGAGCGGCGGCCATCCCCCCACAGGTGGCGATGCGCGGCCGGTTTCGCTAGTCCGCCGGTCCAGCCTCGACCGAGTTTCAACTTTACATGGTGGCGCGGTCGGGACAGGGGGCAGCGATGGACGATGTGCCTGTAGCGGATGCTCGTCCGCCCAAATCGCGCTAGGTGCCCGACACTTCCTCAGCCGCCGGCGGTGGCGTGGCCGCCGCGTGGGCGCCGCGCCACTGGACGAGCCGCGACGGCCTGAAGCTCTATTACCGCGACTATCCGGGAAGCTCCGACCGCCCGCCGCTGCTGTGCCTGCCCGGCCTGACTCGCAATTCGCGCGATTTCGCGGCGTTCGCCGAGCGCTACGCCGGACCCGATCGCTACCGGGTGATCGCGGTCGATTATCGCGGGCGCGGGCTGAGCGAGCGCGATCCGCAGCCCGAGCGCTACGTGCCGCTGACCTACGCCGCCGATGTCCTGCAGCTGCTCGACGAGCTCAAGATCGACCGCGCGGTGTTCGTCGGGACTTCGCTCGGCGGGCTGGTGACGATGCTGATCGCGGGCATCCAGCCGCAGCGCATCGCCGCCACCATCCTCAACGACATCGGTCCCGAACTCGACCCCAGCGGGCTGGCGCGGATCGGCGGCTATGTCGGCAAGCCGGTCCGCTTCGCCAGCTGGGACGAGGCCGCCGAGACCATCGCGACGATCAACCGCGGCTTGCCCGCCAGCCACAGTCACGCCGACTGGCTGCGCGCCGCGCGGCGGGTGTGCATCGAGGACGGCGACGGCATCGTGTTCGACTACGACAATGCGATCGCGGTGCCGTTCAACCGGCCATCGGATGCGGCGGCGTTCGACATGTGGCCGCTGTTTCGGCCGCTGGGCAATGTGCCGCTGCTGATCGTGCGCGGCGAGAACAGCGATCTGCTGTCGGCCAAGACCGCCGCGGCGATGCTCGAGGCCGCGCCCAACGCCCGGCTGGTGACGGTCCCAGGAGTTGGTCATGCGCCCGAGCTCGACGAGCCCGAAGCGCTTGCGGCGATCGACCGATTGCTGTTCGAAGAGGTGCTTAAGTATGCAAAGATCAACTCGAGTGCCGACTGACCGTCTCTCGCGCATTTTCGTAAGTGTATGAAATTGCAGAAAACAAAACCTCTTGCACCGACGCTACATTTGTAGCATCACTACATTTGTAGCGCACAGCCAGAGGATCGACATGCTCAGCAAACTGCCACCGCGGGAACGCCAGATCGTCGACCTGCTGTACCAGC
>JBDSGH010000266.1:0-3320 GCA_039919095.1 Sphingomicrobium sp.
GGCGGCGCTCGCCATCCTGGTCGACCAAGGCAAGCTCAACTGGGAAGACAAGATCATCGACCACATGCCCGATTTCCGCATGTGGGACCCGTGGGTGACGCGCGAAATGACGGTACGCGACCTGCTCGTCCACCGCAGCGGCCTCGGCCTTGGCGCGGGCGATCTGCTGTTCGTCCCCAACAGCGACTTGTCGCGCAAGGAAACGGTCCGCCGGCTGCGCTTCATCAAGCCGGCGACCAGCTTTCGAAGCGCTTATGCCTACGACAATATCCTCTACATGGTCGCCGGCGAGCTGGTCGAGGCGGTTAGCGGCGAACCCTGGGAACAGTTCATGCGCGGCCACGTGTTCGCGCCGCTAGGAATGAACCATTCGACCGATTCCGATGCGCAATTCCAGGCCCAGCCGGACCGCGCCCACCCGCACGGCCGGTTCGACGGCGCGATCGTCGGGCTCGGCCGCCAGCAGCCCTACAGTCCCGAGGCCGTGCTGGCCGGCAATGCGGCCCCGGCCGGCGGCCTGGCAATCAGCGCCCACGACATGACCCGCTGGCTGTTGACCCAGCTCGGCCGCGGCAAAATTCCCGGCAGCGACAAGCGGCTGTTCTCGGCCGAGCAATCTGAGCAGATGTGGACCCCGGTGACGTTGGAGCCGATCTCGCCAAGCCCGTCCGAATTCGAGGTCACCAAGCCCAATTTTAACGCTTATGCACTGGGCTGGGATATTCAGGATTACCGCGGGGCGAAGATCATTTCGCACGACGGCGCGGTGTTCGGATCACTGACCACCGTGGTCCTCATCCCGGACAAGAACATCGGCTTCTCGATCGCCGTCAACGGCGAGGAAGGGGAGATCGTCCGCGGCCTGGCGTACGAACTGCTCGACCATTACCTCGGCCTTCCGGCGGCGCAGTGGCCGGAGAAATATCATGCCTTCAAGCAGGCCCGTCTGGCCCAAGCGGCGAAGCTGGTTGCGGCGCAGAAAGCGAGCCCGGCGCGGGTTGGCCCGTCGCTTCCGCTCGACCGCTACGTCGGCGACTATACCGACCCCTGGTACGGGACCATCAAGGTGCGCCGCGCGGGCCAGTCGCTCGCTATCGAATTCCCCCATTCCAAGGGGATGGACAGCGTCCTCGTCCACCACCAGTTCGACAGTTTCCGGACCCAGCCGGCGCTGCGCTGGATCGAGCCCGCTTATGTCACTTTCTCGATCGATGCCGACGGCAAGGTCGACCGGGTACGGATGAAGCCGATGTCGCCGCTGGCCGACTTCAGTTTCGATTACCAGGACCTCGATTTCGCGCCAGTAGCGCCTGCCAGCAACGGAGCGAAATGATGACCAGACATCTTGGCCTCGCCGCGATTTGCGCTTTGACTTGCAGCTGTGGGGTTACTCCGACCCCGCCGGTTGCTTCGGCTGCCGCGCCACTTGCCGCCGCACCGGTCTATGACCTACTGATCCGCGGCGGGACGATCTACGACGGGAGCGGCGGCACGCCGTTCGTCGGCGATGTCGCCGTCCGCGGCGACCGCATCGTCTACGCCGGCCCAACCCAGGTCTCGACCGCAACGCGGGTCGTCGACGCACAGGGTCTCGCGGTCGCGCCGGGCTTCATCAACATGCTCAGCTGGTCGACCGATTCGCTGCTGGTCGACCCCCGCGGCCAAAGCGAGCTGCGCCAAGGCGTGACCCTGGAAGTGATGGGCGAAGGCTGGTCGATGGGGCCGCTCACCGATGACATGAAGCGGCTTGCGGTCGAGCAGCAAGGCGACATCAAGTATCCGATCGAGTGGACCACGCTCGGCGATTATCTGAATTTTCTCGAGCACAAGGGCACATCGCTCAACATCGCCTCGTTCGTCGGCGCGACCACCGTCCGGCAGCACGAACTGGGCGAACGGGACGTCGATCCCAATCCGGCGCAGCTCGATCGCATGCGCGGCCTGGTCCGGCAGGCGATGGAAGAAGGCGCGATGGGGGTCGGAAGCTCGCTGATCTATCCGCCTGCAACGTTTGCCGAAACCGACGAGCTGGTCGCTCTGGTCACCGAAGCAGGCAAGTGCGGCGGCATGTACATCAGCCACATGCGCTCCGAAGGCGACCGCCTGCTCGAAAGTGTCGACGAACTCATCGACATCGCGCGACGTTCGGGCGCGCCGGCGGAAATCTACCATCTCAAGCAGGCCGGCAAGGCCAATTGGGGGAAGCTCGACGCGGTCATCGCCCATGTCGAGGCAGCGCGTTCGGCGGGGCTGCGGATCACCGCGGACATGTACACCTATACCGCGGGCGGGACCGGCGTCGCCGCCGCGATGCCGCCGTGGGTTCAGGACGGCGGCATCGAGGCCATGCTAAAGCGGCTGAAAAACCCGGCCATGGTCGCGCGCATCAAGCGCGAAATGGTCAAGCCCGGCTCAAACTGGGAAAATCTCTATTACCACGCTGGTCCCGGCGGGATTGTGCTGGCCGGCCTGACCGAGCCATCGCTCAAGCCCCTGCTCGGCAAGACCATCGCCGAAGTCGCCAAGCTTCGTGGCGTCAGCCCCGAGCAGGTCGTCATCGACATCACGCTTGCTGACCGGGGCCGGGCCGGGGCGATCTATTTCCTGATGAACGAGGACAATGTCCGGCGACAGACGGCAATTCCGTGGGTCAGCTTCGGTTCGGACGCCGAGGCGTCAGCACCGGAGGGCGTTTTCCTGAAATCGAGCACGCACCCGCGCGCCTACGGGAATTTCGCGCGCTTCCTCGGCAAGTATGTGCGTAACGAGCACACCGCGCCCCTGGCGGACGCCATCCGCCGCCTGAGCGCCCTGCCCGCTGCGAACCTCGGCCTGCGCGACCGCGGCCGTCTCTCGCCCGGGATGGCGGCTGACGTGGTGCTGTTCGACCCGGCCACGATCGCCGATCACGCGACGTTCGCAAAACCCATGCAATATGCGACCGGCGTACGCGACGTTTTCGTCAACGGCGTCCAGGTACTTAAAGACAATGAACCAACGGGTGCGACGCCCGGGCGTTTCATCAAGGGTCCCGGATGGAAGGGATGGCCCGACGGCGGGGCGTGTCACGGACAGCTAAATGCCCATCGTTAGCGCCGCCGCGTTGCGTCCGGGCGTGTCAGATCACTAAAATTCCCATCCTGCCTAATGTCCGCTTTCCACCCAAAACGGACACTAGGCTAATGTCTGCTTTCAACCCAAAGCGGTCATTAGCGTGGCTGCCAAGCGGCGCAAATTCAACCACCGATGTCAGGACACACCGGGTAATTTCGCAGGAGGAGGTGGTGGTGGCGGTGCTGGAGTAGCCCCATCCCCAACCG
>JBDSGH010000267.1:0-2754 GCA_039919095.1 Sphingomicrobium sp.
CCGTTCATCGCCGCCGCATTGAGCAATTGGGCGCGGGTCAAGCGCGCGCTGGTCGAATACGGCCAGGCGCCGACCATCGTCGCCGCGCTGACCACGCCGGTGTGGGGCCAGCGGCTGGCCAACGACGGGCTGTCGCTGGTCAGCCAGCCGAAATTGGTCCTGACCAACGACCAGGAGTGGGAAGGGCATTTGATCGAAGGCCCGTTCGTGACGCGCCAGCGCGGCCGCTACTGGCTGTTCTACGCCGGCAATGATTTCGCCAGCCCGGGCTATGGCATAGGCGTCGCGCTCGCCGACCATCCACTTGGGCCGTACGTCAAGCAGCCCGAACCATTGCTCAAATCGACCAAAGAGTGGACCGCGCCGGGCCATGCCTCGGTCGCTCCCGGGCTCGACGGCGCGCCGCGACTGTTCTTCCACGCCTTTCATCCCGGCACCGGCGGCTACAACGCGTTTCGCGCGCTGCTGACGGTGCCGCTCCAATTCACCGACACCACGGTCACCATCGGCTAGCGCTAAACGCCAGGGCGCCGGACGTCTAAACTAGGGAGTGGCCCTGGGGCCGGCCGATCAGGTGGGGCTGTTTGGAACCGGGACGTGGAACACGATCCGGCCGCTATTGCCCCGGTCGAGCAGCAGGACCAGCGCGGCGACTACGCCGAGGCCGACGAAGAACGGCAGCAGGCTGGTCGATGCGGCCAGCACCGGCGCCGGGGCCGCATCGAGTGGCGGCGGCGGCGCTTCGGACACGACCGGCGGCGGCGGGGCGTCGGCGACCGGAAGTACGCACCCTTGCGCAGCATGCGGCAATTGGGCCGCGGCGGCGGTGACCGCAGCGGCGGTGGCGGCGCACATCGCGCTGCGCGACTGGGCGGAGCCGAACACGCTCAGCGCGACCAGCGGGTCGATCGAGCGAACCGAAGCCGGTGAAGCGCTCGCGATCGAGCTCGTCGCAAGACTGACGGCAGTGACTGCCGCAGCGAGCGTTTTTGCCCAATTCTGGCGATTCATCATCCAACTCCGTTACGCAAGCACCCGGCAAGCCCGGTCTTTTGACAGTAAAAACCTTACAACGAAACACTAATTCCCAAGAAAGCCGAAATAAAGCGGGCTGTTGGCTTTTGGCCACGGTCGGTCGTTCGATCCGCCCGGTTTGGCATGTCGAGCCCGATTTTGGTACAGCGGCAACATCTTGGCGCCTCTCGCGAGCGAGGGAGAAGGCTGGTGACGAGGGGTATTGTTAAACGCGTCGGCCTTGCACTGGTAGGGGTGCTGGTGTGCGCCACGCTGTCGGCCCAACCCGCATATCCCCAACGGATCGTCGCGGTCGGCGACCTCCACGGCGACTTTGACGCGTGGCGCGCAATCGCGCTCAAGGCGCACATCATCGACGGCCGTGACCATTGGACGGGCGGATCGACGACCCTCGTCCAGACCGGCGACATCGTCGACCGTGGGCCGGATTCGCTCAAGATCATCCACCATTTGATGAAACTCCAGCGCGAGGCGCCCAAAGCCGGCGGGCGGGTCGTGGTGCTGGTCGGCAACCATGAAGCGATGAACATGACCAGCGATTTGCGCTACGTCGATCCGGGCGAATTCGCCGCGTTCGCCACCCCGCGCTCGGCGCGGCTTCGGGAGCAGGTCTACCAGGACAACCGCACGGCGATCGTCGCCAATTATCGGGCTAGGTCCCCGACCATGGCGCCTGAGGCGATCCACCAGGCGTGGCTGGCCCAGACCCCGCTCGGCAAGGTCGAGCATCAGGCGGCATGGAGCCCGCGCGGCGAGCTTGGGCGGTGGACCATCGCCAACCGGGCGGTCGCCAAGATCGGCGACACCGTGTTCGTCCACGGCGGGATCAGCGTGCGTTACGCCGGTTTTCCGGTCGGCGAGATCAACCGCCGCGTTACTGCCGCACTGACCGTTGCCAACGGCGCCGAGGATTCGATCCTCTACGACCCGTTCGGGCCGCTGTGGTATCGCGGCCTGGTGACGCGCACTCCCGATGCGGGCGACCAGCCTGCAGCGGCTCCGCCGGCCGGCCCCGCGCCAGCCGCCGCGCCGTATCCGTCGATCGACGATGAACTGGCGACCGTGTTGCGCGCGTCTGGCGCGCGGCGCCTGGTCATCGCCCACACCCCCAACCTGCGCGGAATCGAGATCTCCCACGGTGGCCGGCTGGTGCGGATCGATACCGGCATTTCGCGCTACTACGGCGGCAAGCTGAGTTATCTCGAGATTATCGGCGAGCGCGTGGTGCCGCATGATTTCGACCGCTCGATCGCCGCCCGGCCGGCTCCGGTGCGGCCATGATTGCGCGCCTCGCCGCGCTGCTGATCGCTGCCCTGGCGCCGTCCGCGGCCTCGGCCCAGGCCGCGCCCAAGCCTTTGTTCGCCGACAGCGCAACGCTGCGCCTGACCATCACCGGCCCGATTGCCGAGGTCGCCCAGACTGGCGGAGCCAACCGCCAGTCGCGCGATGCGCTCCTGACCGTCGCCGGAGAAACTCTCCCAATCCAGATCTCGCCGCGCGGGATTACCCGGCTCAAGCGCGACGTGTGCCAATTCTCGCCCTTGCGGGTCAGTTTCGTGCGGGCGCCGGGGCGGGCTTCGGTCTTCGCCGGGCAAAAACAGCTCAAGCTCGTCACCCATTGCCGCGCGACGCCGTCGTTCCAGCAATATGTGCTGCTCGAATATGCCGCCTATCGGCTCTACAACCAGCTGACGCCGCTAAGCTTTCGGGCGCGGCTGG
>JBDSGH010000268.1:0-4647 GCA_039919095.1 Sphingomicrobium sp.
ACGGGCTGGACAAGCTTTAGAATTCAACCGATGCCCGCCCATTCGAGGTCGCCAGGGAGCTCATCGGCCGAGAAATCGATTTGCAGCACGCGGCGCGAGTAAGGCCGGTGCGAAGCTTCCGAAGCGTGCAAGACGGCGGTCTTGTAGATCCAAACATCGCCAGCACGCGCGAGGCAGGCAAGCGTGGCGCGAGCTGCGACTTCGCCGGCAATTGCATCTTCTTCAATTCGACCCACCTGATGCGATCCCAGTGCGACCAGTAGAGGACCATTATCCATTCCGACGTCATCAAGGTGAACTCGCATCGTGATCATGGCTTCCAGCCTGGCAAAGGGGGGTTCGACATGCATCGTTCCCGCCTTGATCGTCCAGTTGTCGAACCCGTCCATGTCGGCGCGCTCGCGAACTGCGATCGTCCGGTCCTGATGCCAGCCGAGCGCCCAGTTGCTCGCCGGTGTCTTGTCAAACAGGATCGCGCGGACGGGTTGAGCTTTTTCTCCCAGCAGCGCGTACGCCAACTGCGCCAATGGACTTTGCCGCGCGATCCACCCGGCAAGTCTCGGATCATCGAAAAGTCGCACTCCGGCCTTGCGCGGCCGTCCGGAAACGATTTCTTCCAGTGACTTGCGCGATAGCTCGTTGATCAGACCCGAGAAGAGCTGCGCTCCGTCCCGATCGAGCACGGACAAGCTCAACCGCTCGAGCGGCGCTCGATGGTGGCGCCGACGGCGGACAGTTTCTCCTCGAGCCGCTCATAGCCGCGGTCGAGGTGGTAGACCCGGAGCACTTCGGTCTCGGCTTCGGCGGCGAGGCCGGCGAGGACCAGGCTCATCGAGGCGCGCAGGTCGGTCGCCATGACCGCGGCACCGGTCAGGCCGTCGACCCCGTGGACCAAAGCGGAGCGGCCGCGGACTTCGATATTGGCGCCCATCCGGCGCAATTCGGGGACGTGCATGTAGCGGTTCTCGAAGATCGTTTCCTCCAGGAAGCTCTCGCCTTCGGCGAGGCACAGCATGGCCATGAACTGCGCCTGCATGTCCGTCGGAAAGCCCGGGACCGGCGCGGTCGACAGCGCCAGCGGCTTCAACTAGCCGTCGGCGCTGACCTTGATGCCCTTGGCGTGGAATTCCACGATTAGCCCGCTGTGGGCGAGCGCGTTGGTGATCGCCAGCATGTCGTCGGGCCGGGCGCCGAGGAGGTCGATCGACCCGCCGGTAATCCCTGCCGCACAGGCGTAACTACCGGCCTCGATACGGTCGGGCATGACGTCATAGGCGGTGCCATGCAGCCCCTCGACGCCAACGATGATCAGATGGCTCGAGCCGATTCCTTCGATCTGGCCGCCCATCGCCACCAGCAACCGGCACAAATCGACGATTTCAGGCTCGCGCGCGGCGTTGAACAGTTGCGAGCGGCCGCGGCTTAGCACGGCCGCCATCAACGCGTTTTCGGTCGCGCCGACCGACACCACCGGGAAGGTATAGTCGCCGCCAGACAAGCGCCCGTTCGGCGCCGAAGCTTTCACATAGCCGGCGGCTAGTTCGATTTCCGCGCCGAGCGCTTCGAGCGCCTGCAAATGGAGATCGATCGGACGGTCGCCGATGGCGCAGCCGCCGGGCAGCGAGACGGTCGCTTCACCCGCCCGGGCAAGCATCGGCCCGAGCACGAGGATCGAGGCGCGCATCTTGCGGACCATGTCGTAGGGCGCGACGGTCGAGGCGATCTCGGCAGCCTGGAGCGTCATCCGCCGCCCGATCTCACCCTTCTTGACGCCTTCGATCATGGTCGAAACGCCAAGCTGGTTGAGCAGATGGCCGAAGCTGTCGACGTCGGCCAGCCGCGGTAGATTGCCGAGCGTCAACTTGTCTTCGGTCAGTAGCGCGCAAGGGAGCAGCGTCAGCGCGGCGTTCTTGGCGCCGGAGATCGGAATTTTGCCTTCGAGGCGCTGGCCGCCCTTGATCCAGATGCTGTCCACTGCCGCGCTTTAGCGGCTCAAGGCGGACTCGCAAGCAGGGTCAGGCTTTCTCCAGCGTGCACTGCAGCGGGTGCTGGTTCTCGCGGGCGAAGTCTATCACCTGCGTAACCTTGGTCTCGGCCACTTCGTAAGTGAACACGCCGCAGATCGCGAGGCCTTGCTGGTGGACCTGGAGCATGGTTCGAGTCGCGTCCTCGATGCTCATTGAGAAATAGCGTTGCAGGACCAGCACGACGAACTCCATCGGAGTGTAATCGTCGTTGAGCATCAGCACCTTGTAGTTGGAGGGCTTCTTGGTCCGCGGGCGCGTGCGGGTCGCGACGCCGGTCTCGATATCTTCGAGTCCGTCACCCTGATCCGGCTCTTTCGCCATTCGCGTCCAGTTCATGCTCATCCGATGCTGAATATGGCACCCGCCCAACGAGCCGCAAGCGGGGGCGAGCCTAACAACGCACAAAAAAAGGCGGCCGCCCTTGGGAAAGAGCGGCCGCCAACGTTACCTGAATCAGGAGGGGAGAGGGTCAGGCAACGATGTTATGGATGCGCTCGGCGTTCGCGGTCGCGCGGTTCGACAGCGGCTGGAAAGCCTTGCCGGCCAGCTTGACCATCGATTCGGTCAGGCGCGAGCTCTCGGCGACCATGCGGTCGAACGAGGTGCGGGCGAGCTCGCTCTGGAGCTGCACGAACTCGGTCGGCGACTTGGCTTCGGCGAGCGAACGGATCGCGTCAGCAGCCTGCTCGGCGCCTTCACGAGTGCGAGCGACGGCGTCCTGGCTGATCGAGCGGGCGCCCTCGGCGGCAACGCGGCCGGCTTCAACCACGGCTTCGACGTTCGAGCGGGCGAGATCGGCCAGCTCCTGAGCGACCTTCTGCGACTTCTTGGCGACTTCCTGGCCGCGCTCGCCGGCATTGGCGAACAACGACTGGAACGGGGCCGAACCCGAAAAGGCTTCGAAGCCGGGGAAGGCGTTGGGGGTGAAAGTCATGTCCTGGATCCTCTGGTTCAAAGCGGCCGCAGGCTTGGCGGCGGCGCGAATGGTCTGACGAGCAGCCTTCGTGGCAGTGGCCTTGCGGGCGCCGGTCTTGCGGGCGGTGTACTTGCGAGTCGCCTTGCGGGCGGTCGGCTTGGCCGAGCGCTTCGAACGACGGGTCGCTGCAGCGCGCTCGCGCTTGGCAGTCTTGACGGTCTCATTGGCAACCGTCTCGACGGTGTCGGCAACGGTCTTGGCGAGCTTGGCGGGAGCCGCAGCAGCGGCTTCGGCCTGAATCTTGGTCTGGTCGGTCATTGGTAATATTCCTTCTTTGCTGCAATGCACAATAAACATTGCGTTGCGGCATTTCAAGAGAAAAATGCTGCACTGCACCAAAATCGGCGGCGCTTGACGAAAACCGCCTGCCCGAAGCAAGAGCGTGCATGGACCTGCCGCTCGACGCACAATCCAGCCGCCACCGCCGCGGCCTGCTGATCGTCCTCTCCTCACCGTCGGGGGCGGGCAAGTCGACGATTGCGCGGATGCTACTCGACGCCGATCCCGAGATTACCATGTCGGTCAGCGTAACCACCCGTCCAATGCGGCCGGGCGAGCGCGACGGGGTCGATTACCGCTTCGTTTCCGACGCGGCGTTCGACGCGATGATCGCGGCCAATGAGTTCGTCGAATGGGCGACGGTCTTCGGCCATCGCTACGGGACCCCGAAAGCGCCGGTAAAAGCCGCCTTGAAGGACGGCCGCGACATCTTGTTCGACATCGACTGGCAGGGTGCCCGCCAGCTCGAGCCGGACTTTGGCGAACATCTGGTGACGATCTTCCTGCTGCCGCCGTCGATGCCCGAGCTCGAACGACGCTTGCGAGCGCGCGGCACCGACAGCGACGAGGTGATCGGCGACCGGATGCGCCGCGCCGCCGACGAGATCAGCCACTGGGCCGAATATGAGTATGTGCTGGTCAACCACGACATGGCCGCGTGCCTCGCCGAGGTCCGCGCGATCGTCGGCGCCGAGCGGCTCAAGCGCTCGCGGCAGACCAATCTGATGCCGTTCGTCCGCGATCTGGCCGGCGGACGCGACCTCCCCTAGCCAAGCAGTTCGAGGAATCGCGCCGCGGCGAGGAAATCGCGCTGGCGGCTCGCCATCGCGATTTCGGCTTCGCTATCCGAGCCCCATTTTTCGAGCTGCCAGCGCTCATCGACGCTGACCGCGTGCCATGCCTGCGCCGGTGTCAGCGCCTCGTCCAGCACCGCCAGCGCGGCGATCAGCGAGCCGCCAATCGTCACCAGCGGCGACAGCCCAGCCAGGCGATAGGAATCAAGCGCGGCCACTTCATGGGCCAGGCGATCGACCGTCGCCGGCGGCTGGGCGACGTGGATGATCCCGGCCGTGATCGCGAAATCGACATCGTAGCGCCGCCGTGCCCAGCCAAGCAGCGAATCCCAGCTCTCGGCCTGCTGCGCGACGAGCCTGGCCGGCCCTTCGGCGCGGTAGCAGGCGAGGTCGGCCTGGGCATATTGCGCGAGGTCAGCGGCGAACTTGCCGCGGTCGGCGCCGACCCGGTCGATCGCGGCATTGGCGAGGCCGGTCAGCGGCATCGCCCGCGGGTCGACGCTGTCCGGGGCCTGGGCCCACTCCCCAGCGATCGCCCGGGCGAGGGGTTCGGTCGGCACCGTCAGCACCG
>JBDSGH010000269.1:0-4637 GCA_039919095.1 Sphingomicrobium sp.
GGCTTGGTGAAGCTCGGCCAGCCGCAGCCGCTTTCGAACTTGTCCGACGACGCGAACAATGGCTCGCCGCTGACGATATCGACGTAGATTCCATGCTCGTGGTTGTGGAGATATTCGCCGCTGCCGGGGTGCTCGGTGGCGCCTTCCTGGGTGACCCTGAATTGCTCGGGCGATAGCCCGGCGATCGCCGCCTCGTCTTTCTTGTAGCTCATCGACGCACTCCATCGTTCTTGATTGTCTAGGCCTTGGCGACGTCGGTCACCGCCAAGGCGAACGCCTGCGGCGCCTCCTGGGGCAGATTGTGCCCCACCCCGCCGGTTACAAGCCGGTGGGCATAGCGGCCGGTGAACTTCTTCGCATAAGCCGCCGGCTCGGGATGCGGCGCGCCATTGGCATCGCCCTCCATGGTGATCGTCGGGACGTCGATCGACGGCCCCGCCGCAAGGCGTTGCTCGATCGGATCGAGCGCGGGATCACCCTCGGCGAGGCCAAGCCGCCAGCGGTAATTGTGGATGACCACCGCGACATGGTCGGGATTGTCGAACGCCGCCGCCGAGCGCTCGAAGGTCGCATCGTCGAACTGCCACCGCGGCGACGCCAGGGTCCAGATCAGCTGCGCGAAGGCCTTGCGGTTGCGGTCGTAACCGAGCCGCCCGCGCTCGGTCGCAAAGTAGAATTGGTACCACCATTGCAGCTCGGCCGCCGGCGGCAGCGGCTGCGCGCCGGCGGCCTGGCCGCCGATCAGATAGCCGCTGACGGCGACCAGCCCGCGCACCCGTTCGGGCCACAATGCGGCGACAATGTCGGCGGTGCGCGCGCCCCAGTCGAACCCGGCGAGGATCGCGCGGTCGATCCTGAGCGCGTCCATCAGCGCCACCGCATCCTGCGCCAGCGCCGCCGGCTGGCCGTTGCGCAAGCTGTCGGCGGCTAGGAAGCGGGTCGATCCGTAACCACGCAGATAGGGCACGATCACGCGATGGCCGTTGGCGGCAAGGATCGGCGCGACCTCATCGAACGCGTGGATGTCGTACGGCCAGCCGTGGAACAGGATGACCGGCTCGCCGCTCGCCGGGCCAAGCTCGGCATAACCGACGTCGAGCACGCCGGCTTTGACCTGCCTGATCGTGAACCCCGGCGTGGCCTGCGCCGGAGCTGCCGTCCCCAGCCCCGCGACAGTCACCACGGCCGCTGCCATTCCGACAAAGTCGCGCCGGTCCAACACTGTCCGCATACGCACTCCTTTTTCACGGGCACGAACGTTCGAGCGCGCGTTCCTCGCGCGAATGGCCGGCCGGCACCGGCCCGCTGATCAGCGGCAGGAACAGCATCGGCGGGACGATCACGAAACACGCCCACGCCAGCCACATGCTGACGAAGGCCAAGGGGATCGATGCCAGATAGATGACGAGGAACAGCGTCGCGCGGCGGATGATGCGGTGGTGGATGCCGCGGTGGAGCGGGTTGTCGGTCAGCCGCGCGGCATGGGCGCGGAGCAGGATGAACCCGGCGGTGCACGCCGCCGCGACCAGGCCATAAGCCGCGCCGGCCCGTGGCGAGCCCGGGTGCATGCCGAGGAAGCGGGTGCCGATCGGGACCAGCGTGACGCAGAACAGCAGCAGGTTATTGTACCACAGCGTCGCCCGCGCCGGCCGCCGCAGCGTGAAGCTCAGATAATGATGGCTGGTCCACAGGTTGGCGATGACCAGGAAGCTCAAGGCATAGGTCCCGAGGTAGGTCGCGAAGTCGACCAGCGCGGAGCGGTCGCTGCCGAAGGCAAGGCTGTCGGGGATGCGCACCTCGAGCACCATGATCGTGATGACGATCGCGAACACGCCGTCCGAAAACGCTTCGATCCGGTGGTTGTCGGGCTTGAGTTCCGACTCGGCGCGATCCTTCACTTGGCCAGCACGGTCAGCGGCTGGCCCTTGTCGAGCACATAAGTGGCAAGCTCGGCGGCGGGGACGGTGCCGACGTTGCGCGCGGCATGGACCGTCCCCTTGGGCACGAACAGAACCTCGCCGGCGTTGAGCGTGACCGGCTTTCCGGCCACGTCATATTCGAGCGTTCCCTGGAGCACGTAGATGATCTCCTCGCCCGGGTGCGAATGGCGCGGAAACGCCGCCCCGGGCGCGAAATCGACCCGCGCCTGGAGCACTTCGCGCCCGGCGATGCTGAGGTCGTGCCGCTGGAGATCGGTGCGGGTCGTGCCGGCCGGCCGCGCCACCGGTGAGGGTGCGGCGCTGAGCGCGGCACCCCCGACTATCAACGCTTGCGCGACGATCGCCTTACCGCTCAGCATCAGCGGACCGAGCGGAAGGTTTCGCGCAGGTCCTCGGTCAGCAGCTGGGGCTGCTCCCACGCCGCGAAATGCGTGCCCTTGTCGTGACTCTTGTAGAACACCAGGTGCGGGTAAGCGGCCCGCGCCCAGCTCTCCGGCGCCTGGTAGATCTCGTACTTGAAGGCGCTGACTCCGGTCGGCAGCGGCACTCCGCGCGGGTCGAAGAAGCCGCCCTTGCCGTTGCGGTTTTCCCAATACAGCCGGGCCGACGAAATCGCCGTGTTGGTCAGCCAGTAGAGCGTCACATTGTCGAGGATGTCATCCCTCGTCAGCCCTTCCTTGGCGCCGTCGAACACGCGTGCGATCAGCTCGTAGCTCTGGATGTCGTGGTCGAGCATCCACGACGCCAGGCCGACCGGCGAATCGGCCAGCGCATACAGGCTCTGCGGGCGCTGGTTCATCTCGATCGCATAGCCCAGCCCGTGGACGTAGAAATCGGTCAGTTGGGTCCACGCGTGGGTTTCGTCGGGGGTCAAATTGGGCGGTGGCGGGCCGGCCGGAAGCGCCTTGCTGATCGATTGCGGCAGGGTCGCCGACATGTTGGTGTGGATTGCAAGCAATCCCGGCGGCTGCTGCAGCGCCATCACTTCGCTGATCGCATTGCCCCAGTCGCCGCCCTGCGCGACGTAGCGGGTGTAGCCGAGCCGCTTCATCAGCACGTCCCACGCCCGCGCGATGTGCGGCACGTCCCAGCCGGGCGCGGTCGGCTTGCCCGAAAAACCGTAGCCCGGGAGCGACGGGATGACGACGTCGAACGCGTCCTCGGCCTTGCCGCCGTAAGCGGTCGGGTCGGTCAGCGGGCCGATGATCTTCAATTGCTCGATGATCGACCCCGGCCAGCCGTGGGTGATGATCATTGGCAGCGCATTGGGGTGCTTCGACTTGACCTGGATGAAGTGGATGTCGAGCCCGTCGATGTTGGTCACGAAATTGGGATAGGAATTGAGCTGCGCCTCGGCTCGCCGCCAGTCGTAATGGTGCGACCAATAATCGGCCAGCTTGCGCATCGTCGCCAGCTGCACGCCCTGGGTGGCATCGTTGACCGTCTCGCGCTCGGGCCAGTTGGTCGCTTCCACTCGCCGCTTGAGGTCGGCCAGCGCGGCGTCGGAGGCGTGGAACTTGAACGGCCGGATCGACGTGTCGGCGGCCGCCTCGACCGCCGCGGCGCCGATCACCGAATTGCCGGCGGCGGTCGCCGCGGTCGGGCTTGGTGCGGGCGGGCGGGCGGCGGTCTGAGCGTTGCCGGGCGGCGGCGGAGTGGTCTCGGCATGAGCGGCGGAGACCGGGATGACCAGCGCGATGGCGCAGCCGATGACGGAATTTGCGAACAACATGCGCTTGCCGGCGAACGGCCACGGACCGGTCATGACCAGTCTCCTCGAATAAAATGGCGGGTTGTGCACGCAGCACTCGGCCGCGGGTTACGAGCAACGCAACGGGACAGTCGGCCGGACCCGAGCCTGCTCCTGCCGCGGCGAGTCGGTCAAGCCGGTCATGTCCGGCACCGGCAGGCGCGCGCGGCGCTCCGACCGGAACTCCCGGAAAAGTCCCGATCCGCGACATGTCAACAATTAATGAAACCGCTCCGGAGTCCGGGCGTTAGAGCACCAAACGCTTTTAGGAAAAGAGAAGACCAGTGACTCTGCGGACCCTGCTCCGCGGCGCTACCCATGCGCTGCTGATTGCTGCTGCACCGATCGCGCTCGCCGCCGCCACCCCGGCCGCCGCTTCCGATGCATCAGCCGTACCCGCCAACCCGGCCGCCGCGATCTCGTCGACCGGCTTGTCGGTCACGTCCGGCGCGCAGGCGCTACCGGCGGCGTTCACCGCCGCCGCTTACCCGACCCGCGGCCGCTATCTGCTGGTGGACGCCGCTTCGGCCCGGCTGTTCATGGTCGAAGACGGCGCGGTGCGCGATTCGATGAAGGTCATCGTCGGAAAGCCCACCGCCCAGACCCCGACCATCGCCAGTAAAATCTATTACGCCACGCTCAATCCCTATTGGAACGTTCCGGCCGATCTCGCCAAGAGCCTGATTGCGCCGCGCGTGCTCGAGCAGGGCATGCACTATCTCGCCGACCATAATTACCAAGTGCTGGCGAGCTTCGATCCCGACGCGCCGGTAATTTCGCCCAAGGATGTCGACTGGCAGGCGGTTGCCGATGGCCGCATCACGGTCAAGGTGCGCCAGCTGCCCGGCCCGGCCAATTCGATGGGCCAGGTCAAGTTCGGCTTCCCCAACAACGCCGGCATCTTCCTCCACGACACCCCGCGCAAGGAGCTGTTCGCGGCCGACCAG
>JBDSGH010000270.1:0-6359 GCA_039919095.1 Sphingomicrobium sp.
GCCACCACGATCTCGCCGTCGCGCGCCGTGTCGACCTTGCGGATGAGCGCGAAATCGCCGTCGAGAATGCCTTCCTCGACCATCGAATCGCCCGACACCTCGAGCGCATAATGTTCGCCCGGGCCAAGCAGCGCGGCGGGCACGGCGAAGCCTTCGGTGCCCTGCAGCGCCTCGATCGGCGTGCCGGCGGCGATACGCCCGTGCAGCGGGATCTCGATCGTGTCGTTGGCCGGCGCGCGGACGGCAATAGGTGCGGCCGCGCGGGGAGCAGCGACGGCCGCGGAAGCGTTGGGCGCGGAGGCCGTGTTCGCTTCGGGGATCTTGAGCACTTCGAGCGCGCGAGCGCGGTTGGGCAGGCGGCGGATGAACTTGCGCTCCTCGAGCGCCGAAATCAGCCGGTGGACGCCCGACTTGGACTTGAGGTCGAGCGCTTCGCGCATTTCATCGAAGCTCGGCGAGATGCCGGTGCGGCCAAGCCGGCCGTGGATGAACATGAGCAATTCATGCTGCTTGACGGTGAGCATCGGCCATACTCCGTTGGAACGAACGGAGAACGTGTAGGCAACGCGCCGGGGTCCGTCAAGCGGCTTCTTGCCATACTCACCGACCTCTTCGATCAGCTCCCGCTAATTCGCTTCTTGGTCGATGCAATCGCGCTTTCATTGCGCTTGAGGCCGATCGCCTGGCGGATCGCGGACAGGAACTGGCGGGCATATTCCTCGGCCACGGCATCCTGGAATTCGTTCTGGACGCGGCCGATCAGCGCCGGCTGGGCAAGTGCGTTGCCGGGGATGATGCGGTTGACCTTGACCACCGAAAAGCCGCGCTGCTGCGGGTCGGCGACCAGCCTGCTCTTGCCGTCGCCGAGGCTGAACAGCATCCGCACAGCGGCCGGCACATTGGCGCCCATCTGCGACAATTCGATGCGCCGTGCCGCGACCGGCCGCACCGGCGGCAGCGGCACGCCCGCCTCGGCCACCGCCTTGGCCAGGGGCACGCCGCGCGCCGTCTTGGCCGCGATCGCGTCGGCGATCGCCTTGGCCCGCGCCGTGGCCTGGTGATTGATCCACTCCTCGGCCACTTGCGCCCGAACCGTCGCCAGCGGGGCCGGAGTCGCCGGAACGATCCGCGACGGCGCGACCAGCACATAGCCCTGGTCGTTGGTCAGCGTTTCGACCACCGGCTCGTCGTCCTGGGTCAGTTCGAACCCGCTGCGCAGCGCCGGCGCGAAGTCGGCCGGAAGGTGAAAGGCGGCGTTGCTGCGGTCGGTGCCGGTGGCGGTGATCAGCGGTGTCTCGGTTACGGCCAGCTTGGCCAAGGCCGCTGCCTCGGCGAAATTGCTGCCCTCGGAAATTGCGTCCTCGACCCGGGTGACGAGATCGGTCAGCGCTTCCTTGCGCTTGTCGGCGGTAACCTTGGCGGCGATTTCGGCGCGCGCCGCGGCCAGTGGCTTGCCGCCTTCGCGCCGGATTGAATCGACCTTGACGACGTGCCAGCCAAGGTCCGACTTGATCGGTCCGACGATGGTGTTGGCAGGCGCGGAAAAAGTTGCCTCGGCGACCGCCGGTCCGGCCAGCGAAGCAAATTCGTCGCGGGTCTGAGGGCCGACCGAAATGTCGGCCGCGCTGAGCCCGGCCGGCGCGGTCGCGGTGACGAAGCTGGCTCCGCCGCGAGCGCGTGATGCGATCTCGGAAGCGACGGCCTGCTCGGGCACCACGGCCTGGCTGATGACGCGGATTTCCTTGGCGCCATAGGTCGCCTGGTTGGCGTTGTAATAAGCGGCGATTTCCTGGTCGGTTGCGCTGATTGCGGCGACTTGCTCGGGCCCCATGCGGGCGAGGCGCAGGACGCGCTGCTCGGGCACCAAATAGCGGTTGCGACTGGCGGCATAGAAGCGCTGGAGATCGACGTCGGTCGGCTTCAGCCCGGCGCGAAAGGCGGCCACCGGGATGGTTGCGACGTCGCCTTCGCGCGCTTCGAGCAGCATTGCCGCATAGGGCGTCGCGACCCCGACCGGCAGGCGGGCGTTGGTCGCCGCCGGGGTCAGCAACAGGCGCTGCATGATCGAGCTGCCGATCAGCCGGCGGACCTCTGCGTCGGTCATGCGCTGCTGGCCGAGGAAGCTCTGATAGGCCTGGTCACTGAACTTGCCGTCGAGCCCATGGGCGCCCGGAATGTTGGCGATCTCCGCGTCGACCAGCCGCTTGGACAAGGCAAAGCCGTATTTGTCGGCGAACGCCTGCAGGCTGCGCTGGTCGATCAGGCTTGCCAGCAGCGGATCGAAATCACTCGCGATGGACGAATAATCCGCTTCGGGATTCTGCTGGCGGGCTTCGGCCAGCCGGCGCTCCATCGCGCGCGACATGTCGCGGTCGGTCACTTGCTGGTCGCCGATCTGCGCCAGCGTCGAGCTGCTGAGGCCCGCGCCGCCCGACCGCAGGTGGGCGATGTCGCCCATTGCGAACGAAGCCAGGATGACCATCAGGAACAGCGCCATCATGATCGTGCCGACTGTCGATTTTGACAGGCGGCGGAAGGAAGCAAGCATTCGGATTTCCGCCAAAGGAGAGTGATCGGAGGCCGCTTTAGGAGGCGAGCGGTCGCTCATCAAGGCGGACCGAGCTTTCGCGCCGCGGCCAACAGGGCTAGGGCACGCGGCGACGAGGGGAGCGCCGCGCGTTGAACAGACTGGTTGCCGGAAACTGGAAGATGCACGGGGTCGCCGCCGACCTCGAACAGGTGGTTGCGATCGCCGCGGGAGCGCGGCGATTTTCGACGGTCGATGTCGCCTTGTGCGTCCCGGCGACCCTGATCGAGCGCGCCGCGCGCGCCGCCCCGGGCTTCCCGATCGGTGCCCAGGACGTCCATTTCGCCGAACGCGGCGCGCATAGCGGCTGCACGTCGGCTGGGATGCTCAGGGACGCCGGCGCAAGCCTGACCATCGTCGGCCATTCCGAGCGGCGCGAGGCCCAGCGCGAGAGCGATTCGGAGGTCAAGTCCAAGGCCGAAGCGGCGCTTGCGGCCGGGCTCGGAGTCATCCTGTGTGTCGGCGAAAGTCTCAAGGTGCGAGAGTCCGGCGCGGCAGTCGCAACGGTCGATGCGCAACTGGTCGCTTCGCTGCCCGCCGCCATCGCCGATCCAGCGCGGCTTTCGATCGCCTATGAGCCGATCTGGGCCATCGGCACCGGCAAGATCCCGACCGTCGGCGAAATTGCCGAAATGCACGATTCGCTCCGGCAGCGGCTGCTCGCCACCTTCGGCGATGCCGCCGGCGGGCTGCGAATTCTTTATGGCGGCTCGGTCAAGGCGTCCAACGTGCGCGACATCTTCGCCATCGCCAACGTCGATGGTGCTTTGGTCGGTGGCGCCAGCCTGACCGCCGCCGACTTCCTGCCGATCGTCGAGGCGGCGGAGCGCTGATCCGTTCCTTCAGGGTCGCTTCCCTTGAAGGCAGCGCGGCCGACCGCTAGATCGCGCCCAACTCAATTTCGAAAGACCTGCAATGTTCACCTTCCTGCTGATCGTCCAGTCCATCATCGCCGCCTCGCTGGTCGCGGTGATCCTCATGCAGCGCTCGGAAGGTGGCGGGCTGGGTGTCGGCGGAAGCTCGTCGGGGTTCATGACGGCGCGCGGAGCGGCCGACTTCCTGACCCGCTCGACCGCGGTGCTCGGCGGGCTGTTCGTGGTCCTGTCAATCGCGCTCGCGGCTTATGCCGGTGCATCGCGTGAGCCGGCCAAGGTCGACACTTCGCTCGCCAACACCGTCGTCCCGGCGCCGGCGACGGCCCCCGGCGCGGTTGCGCCGCTCGCCGGCCCGGCTCCGGTCGGGACTGCACCGGCGACCAACCAGGCCGCGCCGGCGCAAAACCAGACCGCGCCGGTCCCGCTCGCCCAGTAAGTCGGGCGTAGCTTTCGGGTCACGGATAACTTTTTTGCACGTCGCCGCTTGCCCTTGGGGGCAGTAGGCCCCTAAGCCTCAACTCCCATGGCGCGGTTCATTTTCGTCACCGGCGGCGTGGTCTCATCGCTCGGCAAAGGTCTGCTCTCGGCATCGCTCGGAGCGCTCCTCCAGGCGCGCGGATTTTCGGTCCGAATCCGCAAGTTCGATCCCTATCTCAACGTCGATCCGGGAACCATGTCGCCGTACCAGCACGGCGAGGTCTACGTCACCGACGACGGCGCCGAAACCGATCTCGACCTCGGCCATTACGAGCGCTTCACCGGCGTTTCGGCGCGCCAGACCGACAATGTTACCACCGGCCGGATCTACCGCGACATCATCGCCCGCGAGCGCCGCGGCGATTATCTCGGCGCGACGGTTCAGGTCATCCCGCACGTCACCAACGCCATCAAGGAATTCGCGCTCAACGCAATCGACGATGTCGACTTCGTGATCTGTGAAATCGGCGGCACCGTCGGCGACATCGAAAGCCTGCCATTCGTCGAGGCGATTCGCCAGCTTCGCAACGACCTTGGCCGCGATCAGACGGTCAGCGTCCACACCACGCTGGTGCCGTGGATCGCGGCCGCCGGGGAGCTCAAGACCAAGCCGACCCAGCAAAGCGTGCGCGAACTGTCGAGCCTCGGCGTCCAGCCCGAAGTGCTATTGTGCCGCTGCGACCGCCCGCTGCCCGATAGCGAGCGCGAGAAGATCGCTCTGTTCTGCAACGTCCGCCAGTCGGCCGTCATCCCGGCGCTCGACGCGCGCAACATCTACGACGTGCCGCTGCAATATCATGAAGCCGGACTCGACGACGAAGTGCTGCGATCGTTCGGCATCACCGACGCGCCTCAGCCCGAACTCAGCAGCTGGCGCGACATCATGGACCGCATCGACCATTACGACAGCGAGGTCACGATCGGCGTGGTCGGCAAATATGTCGGCCTGCCCGACGCCTACAAGAGCCTGCGCGAAGCACTGGTTCACGGCGGCATCGCCCACAAGGCCAAGGTCAACATCCAGTGGATCGACGCCGAGCTGTTCGAGCACCCCGAGGCGGACGTCATCGCCGAGCTCGAGCCGCTCCACGGCATCCTCGTCCCGGGTGGCTTCGGCGAACGCGGCAGCGAGGGCAAGATCGCTTCGGTCCGCTTCGCCCGCGAACGCGACGTGCCATTCTTTGGCATCTGCCTCGGTATGCAGATGGCGTGCATCGAAGGCGCTCGTAACCTCGCCGGAATCGAAGCCGCATCCACGACCGAATTCGGCGAGACCGCCGAACCGGTGGTCGGCATGATTACCGAGTGGATGAGCGCAGAAGGGCTGCAGCAGCGCGCCGCCGGCGGCGACCTCGGCGGCACCATGCGGCTCGGCGCCTATCCGGCCAAGCTCGACGGCAATAGCGTGGTCCGCTCGATTTACGGCCAGGACGAGATCAGCGAGCGGCACCGCCACCGCTACGAAGTCAACGTCCATTACAAGGATGCGCTGGAAAAGGGCGGTCTGGTTTTCTCGGGCATGTCGCCCGACGGCCAACTGCCCGAAATCGTCGAGCGGCCCGACCATAGCTGGTTCATCGGGGTACAGTTCCATCCCGAGCTCAAAAGCCGGCCGTTCGCCCCGCACCCGTTGTTTGCCGGGTTCATCGGCGCGGCACTCGACAAGTCGCGTCTGGTCTAGCGCCGAGTCTGTGCGGAACAGCCGGCAAGGTTTGTCGTTGCGACTCAAACTCCTGACGAAAGGCTGCTCAAATGCTCGCGACCATCGGCATCATCATCATCGTCCTGTGGCTGCTCGGGCTGCTGTTCCACATCGCCGGTGGACTGATCCACATCGCGCTGGTCGTCGGCGTGATTCTGGTCGTGTTGCATTTCGTCCGGGGCCGCCGCGCGGTCTGATCGTCTAACGCCATTGCGGCCCCCGCCCGGCGCTCTTAAATGCGCGGCATGAGCAACAGCATGTCCTCGCGGGTGATCATCCTCGGTTCGGGCCCGGCGGGCCTGACCGCTGCCATCTACGCCGCGCGCGCCGGCCTCAGCCCGGTCATCATCCAGGGCATCGTCCCCGGCGGACAGCTGACCACGACCACCGACGTCGAAAATTATCCCGGCTTCCGCGCGGTTATCCAGGGCCCATGGCTGGTCGAGGAAATGCAGGCCCAGGCCGAGCATGTCGGGACCAAGGTGGTGTGGGACCACATCTCCGCGGTCGACCTGTCGCGGCGGCCATTTCGTCTGACCGGAGACAGCGGGACGATCTATTCGGCCGACACCTTGGTGATCGCCACCGGTGCCCAGGCGCGCTGGCTCGAATTGCCGTCGGAAGAACATATGAAGGGCCGGGGCGCATCGGCCTGCGCGACCTGCGACGGCTTCTTTTACCGCGGCAAGAAGGTCGCGGTGATCGGCGGCGGCAATAC
>JBDSGH010000271.1:0-6542 GCA_039919095.1 Sphingomicrobium sp.
GAGCCGTGACCGGTCGATTCGGCGGCGTTGGTGCGGTCGATCACCAGCATGCGTCCGTGATAGGCGGCGGCGCCGCGGACGAAATCGCGCGCCGCATCGGGCGAATGGGTGAACAGCGACAAAGCGAGACTGCCCATGCCCCGATTGGCGAGCGCGATGGCGTCATCCAAGTCGCGGTAGGGCATGATGGTCGAGACCGGGCCGAACGCCTCGACATCGTGGACCGCGGTTGATGTCCACGGATCGTCGGTGCGCAGCAGGACCGGCTCGAGGAATGCGCCGCCGGTAACGCCCGGCGAGGCGTCGGGATTGCCCGAAACGATCCGCGCCCCGGCCGCGACCAGCTTGGCGATCTGGCCGCGGACGTCGTCGCGCTGGGCGAGGCTGACGAGCGCGCCCATGCGCGACTGCTGGTCGCGCGGGTCGCCGACCTGGAGCGACTCGAGGCGGTCGCGGATCGCGGCTTCGACCGCATCGAGATAGGCGGGCGGGGCCATGGCGCGGCGGATGGCGGTGCATTTCTGCCCGGCCTTGACCGTCATCTCGGTCACCACTTCCTTGACGAACAGGTCGAATTCGGGCGTGCCCGGCGCGGCGTCGGGGCCGAGCAGCGAGGCGTTGAGACTGTCCTGCTCGGCGACGAACTTGACGCTTTCGCGCTGGACCACGGCATGCGAGCGCAGCTTGAGCGCGGTAGAGGCGGAGCCGGTGAAACTGACCACGTCCTGCCCGGTCAAATGGTCGAACAGGTCGCCGACCCCGCCGACGATCAATTGGATCGCGCCCGGCGGCAGCACCTCGGCTTCGATCATCACCCGGAACGCGGCCTCGCACAGATACGCGGTCGAGCTGGCTGGCTTGACGATCGCGGGGACGCCGGCGAGCAGCGTCGGGGCGAGCTTCTCGAGCATCCCCCACACCGGGAAGTTGAACGCGTTGATGTGCACCGCCGCGCCCTGCAGCGGGGTGTAGATATGCTGGCCGACGAAGGTGCCGTTTTTCGACAAGCCCTCGAGCGGCCCGTCGAGCAGCACGAAGCCGTCGGGCAATTCGCGGCGGCCCTTGGACGAGAAGGAGAATAAAGTCCCGGCGCCGCCCTCGATGTCGATCCAGCCGTCCCTGCGGGTCGCCCCGGTCAGGTAATTGAGCTCGTACAATTCCTCCTTGCGGGCCATGATGGCGAGGCCGAGCGCCTTCACCATCCGCGCCCGCTGGTGGAAGGTGAGCTGGCGCAGGGCTGGGCCGCCGACGGTGCGGGCGTGGCTCAGCATGGCCCCGAAATCGACCCCGCCCGAGCCGGTGGTGGCGACCGCGCTGCCGTCGATCGCGCTGGTGAGCTCGGCGAGCCTGCCATCGCCGGCGAGCCACGCATCGCGGGTGTAGTTGAGCAGCTGGGCGGTTCTCATCGGGCTGTTCCATCGTCGTCGGGGCGCGGCACGCCCGCTAACTTCACTAATGTCCCGTACAACAGCGCCATTTTCGTGAACTTAGCGGGGTGATGGCGGCTGGAAATGCACGGGGAAGGCGGCAGCAGCACCATCGACCCAGCGATGACAGATGAAATCCTACTTTGGAAGCGGTAAAGGCGACGTGTGCTCATGCCCGCTTTCGACCCATTGCGGAGATTAGCCCGACCCTGGGGGCGAGTGGCTACGGCTTGGCTGGTTCGGCGATGAACGCGACGATCGCGTCCATTGTCGCCTTGGGCTGCTCCTCCATCAGCCAGTGACCGGAATCCGGGATGCTGAGCGCTCGGACATCGGTCGCGGCGAAGGCGATTTCGTTCGCGAAGCCGATCCCGAACGACTTTTCGCCACCGATTGCGAGGACCGGCATGGTGAGCTTGCCCGCGGCGAGGAATTGCACATTGTCGACCGCATCCTGGCGGAAGGCGGCGAACTGGGCGAACGCGTTGTGGATCGCGTGGGGGCGAGCATAAAGCGCGGCATAATGTGCGCGGGTGTCCTCGCCGATGTGCTTCGGTTCGGCCGAAAGTTCATTGTAGAAGCGATCGAGGTAAAGCCGCTCGCGGCCAGCGACCAGCCGTTCCTCGTCCGGCCCGAAGAAGTCGAAGTGCCAGGTCCGCCGGTCCTTGACCACGTCGTCCCAATGGCCGAGCCCGGGCAGCGGCGCATCCATCACCACCCAGCGGCTGACCCGGTCGCGATTCTGAGCGGCGAAGGCGTAGCCGACCATATTGCCGATGTCGTGCGTGACCACCGCCAGCGATCCGTCGAGGCCGAGCGCATGGAGCACCGCGGCAATGTCCTTCGCTTCGCTCTTCTTGTCGTAGCCGCCCTCCGGGTGGGACGAGAGGCCCATGCCGCGCAGATCGGGCACGACGACCGTGTGATCGGCCGCCAGCCGGGCGGCGAGCGGTGCCCACATGTCGTCGGTGTCGCCAAATCCGTGCAGCAGCAGAACCACCGGTCCGTGCCCGCCGATCCGGGTATGGATGGTCGCCCCGTCGACCGCGATTTCGCGGGTGCGGAACGATGACGGGAAAGCCTCGACCTTGGCCACGGCCGGGGCGGCGGCGAGTAGCCCCGCGAGGCAGGCACCAAACCAACGCGTTACACGGTTCATAGGGTCGCTCCTGACGATCAGCATGAGCGCGGTAGCAGCGTGTCTGCCACACGTCACTGCGGACGGCGGCATTGTCCGTTTTCGCGCCGGGGCATGACAGCGGTTGGCGGCTGGCCTAGACTTCGCGGCGATGGCGGACGGCAATCACATTCCGGGCGGCGTGGTCCATGATCTGCCCGAAGATTTGGCGGGCGCGCTGCAATCCGACCCGCAGGCGCTGGCAACGTGGCGGGACATCACCCCGCTGGCGCGCAACGAATGGATCTGCTGGGTTGAATCCGCCAAGAAACAGGAGACCAGGCGCAAGCGGGTCGATTGGGGCCGGTCGAACCTGAGCGAGGGCAAGCGGCGGCCGTGCTGCTGGCCGGGTTGCACCCACCGCTGACGCGGTTGCGAGGGGAGTGGCGGACACGTTCGCGCTCCCAGGCGTAATGGTGTCGAGCATGCAAGAACGGCCGATCCACCAAGCCTTCGAGGTCAGCGTACTGTTGAAAGGCGCGCATGCGGTGATCGAGTGCGTCGGCGGACTGGCGCTTGCGCTGACCGCCAACAGCACGATCGCCGCATTGGTCGCCAATCTCACCCAGGAGGAGCTGCGCCAGGACAAAGCCGATTTTATCGCCAATCATCTCCTGGCCTGGGCGCAGGGCCTGTCGGTCGCGACCCAGCATTTCTACGCATTCTATCTGCTGAGCCACGGGGTCGTGAAGCTGGCGCTGGTGGCGGGGCTGTTGCGGCGCAAGCTGTGGGCCTATCCCGCGTCGCTGGCGGTGATGGCGCTGTTCATCGCTTACCAGCTCTATCGCTATACCTTCACCCACAGCGCCGGGCTGATTGTCCTGACCGTGTTCGACCTGGTCGTGATGGCGCTGATCTGGCACGAATATGGGCGCCTCAGGCGGCATTTGCCGGTCGATTAGACCGGCGGCTTGGACGCTCATGTTGAGTCTCTGGCGGCTCGCTCTAGAAGCGATCGCGCCCCACTAGAAGCGGCGGGGGAGCTTTTGAATGATCGAACCAGTGCAACCGATTGCGATTGGCGATATCGAGGCGGCTCGGACGCGGATCGCGGCGACTGTGCTGCGCACGCCTTTGGTCAGGCTCGACCTTGGCCGCGACGGGCCCGACATTCGGCTCAAGCTCGAGAATCTCCAGCCGACCAACGCCTACAAGATCCGCGGCGCGGCCAATGCGGTGGCGCGGCTGTCGGACGACCAGCGGGCGCGCGGGGTGTGGACGATCAGCGCCGGCAACGCCGGGCAGGCGGTCGCTTTTGCAGCGCGCGCGGCCGGCATCCCGTGCTCGGTGGTGGCGATCGAGACCGCGCCGCAGACCAAGCTCGAGCGGATGCGGGCATTGGGCGCGACCATCGTCCCGGTGTCTTATGCCGAGGCCTGGGTGGCGGCCGAAGCGCACGCCTATGACGGCATGGACGGGACCTTCATTCACCCGTTCGACAATCATGACTTCATCGCCGGCCACGGCACCATGGGCCTCGAAATTCTCGAGGATGCGCCGGACGTGCGCACGGTGATCGCGGCGATCGGCGGCGGCGGGCTGATCACCGGGGTCGGCAGCGCGATCAAGGCGCTCAAGCCGGGGGTGCAGGTGGTCGGCGCGGAACCGGCCACTGCCGCGCCATATGCGCTATCGCTGCGCGAAGGCGGGCCGCGCAAGTTCACCGAGTGGACCGCGTCGTTCGTCGACGGCGCCGGCGGGCAGAGCGTGACTCAGCGGATGTGGGAGCGGATGCAGGTGGTGGTCGACGGCGCGATCACGGTCTCGCTCGACGAGGTGCGCGGGGCGATGCGGCTGATGGCCGACAAAGCGCGGGTGATCGCCGAAGGCGCCGGTGCGCTGGCGCTGGCCGCGGCGCTGACCGGTGAAGCAGGCGAAGGACCGATCGTGTGCGTGGTTTCGGGCGGCAATATCGACCTCGGCAAATTCGCCGAACTGGTCGGCGATTGATCAGCGGCCAGTCACCGCCGGGGGAAGGGGTTCGAACAGGTCGGGGAAGCCGCGCGGCTGACACCGCAGATACTGGTTGGGCGCCTTGACCCGCGCGCCGAGGTGCGCGGCGGCGTGCCACGGCCAGCGCGGATCGTAGAGGATGGTTCGGGCAAGCGCGACCAGATCGGCGTCGCCGGACGCGATGATCGCTTCGGCCTGGTCGAATTCGGTGATCAGCCCGACCGCGACCACCGGGATCGACACCGCTTGCTTGACGGCGCGCGCCAGCGGCACCTGATAGCCGGGGCCGAGCGGGATCTGCTGGCGCGGATCGAGGCCGCCGCTCGAGACGTGGATGACGCCGCAGCCGCGCGCCTCGAGCGCTTGCGCGAAAACCACGGTTTGCTCGACATCCCAGCCGCCCGGCACCCAGTCGGTGCCCGACAGGCGCATCGTCACCGGCCTGGCGGCGGGGAAAGCGGCTCGAACCGCGTCGAACACTTCGAGCGGGAAGCGCATGCGGTTGGCGAGACTGCCGCCATAATCATCGTCGCGCCGGTTCGACAGCGGCGACAGGAATTGGTGGAGCAGATAGCCGTGGGCACCGTGGAGCTGGACGGCGTCGAGCCCGAGCCGGGCGGCGCGCCGTGCGGCCTCGGCGAAAGCGTCGCGGACGCGGACCATGCCGGCGCGGTCGAGCGCGGCCGGCGCATGCTCGCCATCGGCAAAGGGGAATGGCGACGGCGCCACGGTCTGCCAGCCGTTCGGCGCAGCGGGCGCGATCTGGCCGCCGCCGTTCCAAGGCAGGTCGGTCGACGCCTTGCGACCGGCATGGGCAAGCTGGATCGCAATCGGCATGTCGGAATGACGCCGGACGATGGCCAACGTGCGCGCCATCGCCGCCTCGGTCGCATCGTTCCACAGGCCGGTATCGCCGTAGCTGATGCGCCCTTCGGGCAGCACTGCGGTGGCCTCGATCGTCAGCAGCGCCGCGCCCGACAAAGCGAGATGGCCGAGGTGGATTTCGTGCCAGTCGGTCATGCAGCCATCGACCGCCGAATATTGGCACATCGGCGCGATGACGATGCGATTGCGCAAAGCGAGGTCGCCGATGGCCAGCGGCTGGAACAGTGCCGGACCGCTCATCGTCCTTCGAACTTGGCCGGGCGCTTGGCGAGGAAGGCAGCGACGCCCTCGCGATAATCGGCGGTGAAGCCGAGCCGGCGCATTTCGTCGCGCTCGAGGTCGAGCTCCTGGTCGAGGGTGCGCGACCCGGAGGTGCGGATGATGTGCTTGATCGCGGCGAGGCCGAGCGGCGGCAGCGCGGCGAGCCTGGCGGCGAGGGCGTCGACCTCGGCGTCGAGCGCATCGTCGTCGACGCATTTCCAGATCAGGCCCCACTCGGCGGCTGTCTCGGCCGGGAGCGGCTCGCCGGTCAGCGCCAGGCCGAGCGCGCGGGCCTGGCCAACGAGCCGCGGCAAATGCCAGCTGCCACCCGAATCGGGGATCAGGCCCAAAGCCGAAAAGCTCTGGATGAACTTGGCCGACCGGGCCGCGATCACCAGGTCGCAAGCCAGAGCGACATTGGCGCCGGCACCGGCGGCGACCCCGTTGACCCGGGCGATGACCGGCTGCGGCAAAGCGGCGAGGGTGCGAATCAGCGGGTTCCAGCTGGCCTCGACCGTGTCGCCGAGGTCGACCGCCTCGCCCGGGGTGACCGCGCGGTCGTTGAGGTCCTGCCCGGCGCAGAAGCCGCGCCCGGCGCCGGTCAGGACAATGACCCGGGCATCGCCCACCGCGGCCAGCGCGTCGCGCAATTCGCCGTGCATCTGCGCGGTAAAGCTGTTGAGCCGGTCGGGCCGGTTCAATGTGATGCGCGCGATCGGGCCGTCGCTTGCGAAGAGAAGGGTTTCGTAGGTCATGCCATTCTCCGTCACCCCGGACTTGATCCGAGGCCTGCCTTGCTCTCCAAGCCAAAGGAGAAGGCGGGTGCCGGGTCAAGCCCG